>JBAZUF010000003.1 GCA_041661505.1 Patescibacteria group bacterium
CAGCTAAAGAGCCCAAGTGACTGTTTAACAAAAACACAGCTCCCTGCTAACTCGAAAGAGGATGTATAGGGGGTGATGCCTGGCCAGTGTCCGAACGTTAAGGCGAGGGGTGATACCGATTTATCGGAGGTAGCCTCGAACTGAAGCGCGGATGAACGCCGGCCGTAACTATAACGGTCCTAAGGTTGTGTAATTTTAGCCAAAAACTAAGATTATGCAAGGACTGGGACCGTTATAAAAAATTCGCTGCCTGGTTCTATAGAAATATAGAATTGTCCTAATAAATATCTGACTATATGCTGGAAACTCTGTGGGTAAAACCCTGTAGTATCGAGCGTTACTTTTATGATATAATGACAAGGTATAACTATTACTTGTCGAATATGCCAAAAAGTGAAAATGCGTCTCGTGCAGACAATCAGCAGGAAAGACTAATGACAATCGGTTGGATAATTGGTTTTGTAGATGGTGAAGGATGCTTTTCAATAAATTTTGTCAAGCAACCCGAAAGAAAAGAAAAAACAAGAATAAGAAGAGGCTACAAAACTGGTTTTCAGATTGCCCATGAATTCGCAGTAGTTCAAGGTGAAAAGAGCGTTGAAATCCTAAAGGGATTGCATAAATTTTTTAAGGTGGGCGGAGTCTATATAAATCGACGTTATGATAATCATAAGGAACATTTATACAGATATTCGGTCTGCAAAAGAGAAGATCTGCTCAATGTAATTATCCCTTTCTTCCAGAGATATGGATTAAGAACATCAAAAAAGAACGACTTTGAACTATTTGTTAAATGCATGAACATGATAAAAGATGGCAAGCATTTAACTAGAGACGGGGCAATAAAAATAGCTCTAAATTGTGAACAAATGAATCATAAGAGATCAAGAGCCGAAATCATTAGAATCCTCAGAAACCAAACGTCAGACTCCGCAAGAGCGCGGAGAAGATAGAGTTCTATCTGCATAGCGATATGCAGCCACGAAAGTGGACTTAGCAATTATTAATTACTAAGGAAAAGAGATTAGCGAAATTCCTTGTCGGGTAGACAAACAGGTCGGTATCGCAAAAGCGGTATTACTTGCCCGAATATACAGATGATGTATAGCACTTAGGAAATAAAATATTAAGTGTAAAACTTGGCCATATGCTGGAAACTCCGATGTATCTTTTTTGGGTAACCGAAAAAGTGCGGACAATCAGCAGGAAAGATCTCAAAGCATGGGAAATCCTCAGAGACTATACGCCAAGCTCCCAAACAGGCGGAGATGATATAGTCCGATCTCCATGGCGACATGGAGTCCTGAAAAATTGTTCAGGAGTAAAAACAAGCATCATGATGAAAAATCATCAAATGAAGTTCCGACCTGCACGAATGGCATAACAACTTGGGCACTGTCTCAACGAAGTACTCGGTGAAATTGCAAGACGAGTAAAGATGCTCGTTAATCGTAGCTGGACGAAAAGACCCCGTGAAGCTTTACTACAGCTTAGTATTGGATTAGGACTATTCATGTTCAGAATAGGCGGGAGATCATGCCGCAAGGCATGGTCACCAGTGAGATACCGCCCTTGGATATTCTTAATTCTAACCTTTGGCCGTGAATCCGGTCAGGGAACAGTGCTTGGCGGGTAGTTTGTCTGGGGCGGATGCCTCCTAAAGAGTAACGGAGGCGTTTACAAAGGTTGGCTATCCCGGAATGGAAACCCGGGAGATAGGGCAAAGCCTCAAGCCAGCTTTACTGCAAGACCCACAAGTCGAGCAGTCGCGAAAGCGGAACTTAGTGATCCGACCATTCAATATAGGATGGTGGAAGCTCATCGGATAAAAGCTACTCCGGGGATAACAGGCTAGTCTGGTCCAAGAGTCCACATCGACGACCAGGTTCGGCACCTCGATGTCGGTTCGTCGCATCCTGGGGGTGGAGAAGCTCCCAAGGGTTGGGCTGTTCGCCCATTAAAGCGGCACGCGAACTGGGTTCAGACCGTCGTAAGACAGGTCGGTCTCCTATCCACTATGATCGTGGAAATTTGAGAAGGCCCTTCCCTAGTACGAGAGGACCGGGAAGGACGAAGCTCTAGTGTGCCAGCTGCGCCACCAGGCGCATTGCTGGGTAGCTACCTTCGGTTTGGATAAGCGCTGAAAGCATCTAAGCGCGAAGCCGTCTTCAAGATTAGATTTCACAGGAAGGCGAGAGACTATCGCCTTGATAGGCTCTAGGTGTAAGCGCAGCAATGCGTTGAGCCGAGGAGTACTAATATTCCATCAGATTTTCCCACACTTTTGTTTCTGTACAATACAGATTCGGCAAAATTGTTTCTATAATTTGGTTTGTAATAAATTCTAGATTCCATCATCTTGGTGCTTCAAGAGAAAGGGCCACACCTGTTCCCATCCCGAACACAGAAGTTAAGCCTTTCATCGCCGATGGTACTTGGGGATTACCCCTGGAAGAGTAGGCCAGCGCCAGGATAATGGAATTTAGATAAACGCACTCTGCTTTAAGCAGGGTGTTTTTTTATTGTGGATAACTATTTATAATGTAGAGTTTAAGCATGACAGTTTGCTAAGATAAATTAGGCTAATATTATATAAAATAATGAAAGATATACAATTTTGCAGGAAAATAGTTGACAGATATTTTGGCTGGTGTATAATATAGTTAATTGAGCTTTTTCAATCTGTTCTTTTCCGAGGACAATAAAATGTCCTTAAGAAATTACCCTTGACGAAAGGAAACATTATGGATGCGACGGAAACGGCGTATGTTATGGGCTTGAACCCAGAGCCTAGAATAAAGAGGCTTGATGCGCTTTTTAAAAGATTCCCCGGGATTTCCGAGAAGTACGGGGCTATAATCAGCGCCTACACGCTATGCTGCGTCAACCGGGGAGTGCCTCCAAGCGCCTCAAAGGTGCATATGGTCATGCACTACCACAGCTGCAAAGACTGCCAAGCGGCAGTTGTGGATCTCCTCAGAAGGAAGAAAGAAGCCGACCTCTTGAAAAAAAGAGAGGGCAGTCATGGGTAAGCCAACAACCAAAGGGGAAAGAGCGACTGCCTTTCCCCGCCCCACTTGAATTCATATTCTTATCTGGAATGTGCATTGAAGCGGGTGTATAATTATTCCTATAATAAAGGGGAATAGATATTATGGATTTAACCATTTTAAAAAAGCTTGATCTCTCGGATAAAGAGATCAAAATTTATTTGAAGCTTTTAGAGCAGGGAGCTTTGTCTGTCCGCGTGTTATCAGAACTGACCGGCTTGAATCGGGGAACAGCTTATGATATTTTAAAACAATTGCAAGAGCTCGGGCTCGTTAGCTATTACCACCAGGATACCAAGCAAAAGTTCGTCGCCGAAGATCCGGAAAAACTGCTAAAATTGCTAAATAACAAGGAGGATAGGCTGCATGAAGCTAAAAAGAAAATAAAAGAGATAATTCCGGAGCTTAAGTCTTTGAAAGAAAAGGAAGGCGACCGGCCGGTAACGAAGTTCTACGAAGGAAAAGAAGGGGTAAAATCAATTCTGGAAGACGTTTTGGAAACTATGGGAGAGGCGAAGGAAAAAGAATATTATGTTTATTCATCCACCAAAGCCAGTGAAGCGATAAATAAAGCCTTTCCCGAATATACGAGAGAAAGGATAAAAAGAAAAATATTCGTAAAGGCAATATCTTTGGCCCAAGGCGGAAATATGCACGGTTTGGATGAACGCCGCTGGCTTAAGACTTCTGAAGACGCCGCCACTTTTATCATTATTTATGCCGGCAAATGCGCTTATATCTCAAGGGACATGAACGGAAATCCGGTAGGCGTAATTATCGAGAACCGGATGGTTTATGAAACGCAGAGAATTTTATTTTTCGAGCTTTGGGAAAGAATGAATATCAATTAACAATTGGCAATGTTCAATTATCAATTATGTTCGAGGATTTTGGGATAATTATTTTAGCCGCCGGGCAGGGAAAAAGGCTGGGGTGCACTGATAAGCCTAAAGTTCTTTTAGAAATCGGCGGGTGGCCAATGGTAAGCTATATTCTCGAAACATTAGAAAAGGGCGGAGTACCGAAAGAAAATATTTGTTTGGTAGTAGGACTCCAGGCTGAAAAGGTGAAAGAAAAATTAGGGCCGGGGTATATTTATGCAATGCAAGAAGAACAACTGGGAACGGCTCATGCGGCGCATACAGGGGAAGAAGCGTTAAGGGAGAATGTAAAAAATTTTTTGGTATTAAACGGCGATGATTCAGCTTTTTTGAAATTTGAAACCCTGGAAAAATTTGTTAGCTTTCATCTTGATTCCAAAAATGATTTGACGCTTTTGACCTGCGAGGTTGGCGACCCGTCGCTATTAGGAAGAGTGGCGAGAGATAAAATCGGAAAATTGAGAGCGGTTATTGAAAAGGAAAATTTAACTGCCGGCGTTGCGGACACTAATGAAGTAAGCAGCGGGATATATTGTTTTAAAAGAGAATGGTTCCGGAATGTTTTCCCCGATCTAAAACCGATTTTGAATCTAAATGAATACGGTTTGCCGTCGTTTATTGACGAGGCCGCGAAGCTTAAAGCAAAATTTGACGCTATGGCTATGGATAACCCTTCGGAATGGTTCGGAATCAATACGCCGGAACAGCTAAAAGAGGCGGATCGGCGAAAGACGGAGATAGCTAAAATATAAACAACCAGGATAAAAATTCAAAAAATAAATTTATTTTATGTGCGGAATAATCGGCTATTACGGCAAATCGGAAGCTTTGCCCATAATATTAAGCGGTCTAAAAAAACTTGAGTACCGGGGATATGATTCGGCCGGCGTCGCTATTATCGGCGAAAACGGAAAAGTATTCAGCTCTAAAGCCGTAGGAAAAATTAAAGAACTGGAAGAAAAAATAAATGGCGACAAAGAAATATTAACCTGTCAGCACTCTAAGGAAGGCCGGGCTCCGCACGTCCATGTCGGCATTGGCCATACGCGCTGGGCGACGCACGGCGTGCCGGCCGAGCGGAATGCCCACCCCCATACTGATTGCAAGGAAAATATCTGGGTGGTTCATAACGGCATAATCGAAAATTACCAGCAATTAAAGAAGAATCTGGAAAAGAAGGGCCATAAATTTGTTTCCGAAACCGATACCGAAGTTATCGCCCATCTTTTGGAAGACCTCTATAACGGAAATATAACCGAGACCCTGATGAGCGCGTTAAAACTTTTGAAAGGAACCTACGGATTGGTGGTTATGGACAAAAGAGAGCCTAAGAAGCTTCTGGCCGCCCGGCTGGGGTCGCCTTTAGTTATCGGGTTAGGCGAGGGCGAAACCATTTTCGCTTCTGACGTTTCAGTTATCCTCCGGTACACCAAGGAAGTTATTTACCTGGACGAAGGAGAAATCGCGGAAATTAACGGGACCGGGCTAAAGATATTTAATGCCGAGAGAAAAGAGGTTGATAAGAATATCAGCCAGGTCGAGTGGAATGTCGATCAGGCGGAAAAGCAAGGTTATCCGCATTTCATGCTAAAAGAAATTTTTGAGCAGGCCGAAGCGGTTAAGAACTCGATCCGCGGAAGATTTGTATTGGAAGAGGGGAAGGCGAAGTTGGGCGGACTGGAAGCGTCGGTTGAAAGGATCCGGCACATTGACCGGATTATGATCGTTGCCTGCGGAACCGCCCGCCAGGCCGGGCTAATCGGCGAATACATGTTTGAAGAATACGCCGGCATTCCAACCGAAGTGGATTATGCTTCGGAGTTCCGCTACCGAAAACCGATAATTAACGAAAAAACCGCTCTTTTAGCCATAAGCCAATCAGGAGAAACGGCAGACACTTTAGCGGCTATCCGCGAAGGAAAAGAAAAAGGAGCGCTTACTTTGGGAATCGTAAATGTTGTTGGGTCAACTATTGCCCGCGTTACCGACGCTGGAATATATAACCACATCGGGCCGGAAATCGCGGTTGCTTCAACCAAGGCTTTCACTTCCGAATTGGCTGTCTTGGCTTTGATGACCGTACTTCTTGGCCGGCAAAGGGATATGTCTTTAGTTACCGGCCAAAGAATTATTCAGGAACTCCAGGCTTTGCCGGAAAAGATAAATAAAGTATTGGCTTTAAGCGACCAGATAAAAGCGATCGCAAAGAAATATTCGAAATGTGATAATTTCGCGTTCTTAGGAAGAAAATACAACCACCCGGTAGCGAATGAAGCGGCTATAAAATTGAAAGAAATTTCCTATATCCACGCCGAAGGCTTTGCTTCCGGAGAAATGAAGCACGGACCAATCGCTCTTATTGACGCGGATTTCCCCAGCTTCTTTTTCGCTCCCCGGGATTCGGTTTATGAAAAAAATGTATCCAATATGGAAGAGATAAAAGCCCGGGGCGGAAAAATAATCGCTGTAACGACTGAAGGCAATGGCAAGCTCGAAGGCCTGGCGGATGATGTGATTTACATTCCCAAAACTCTGGAAATGCTCACGCCAATTTTGTCGGTAATTCCAGCCCAGCTTTTTGCCTACCATATGGCGATTATCCGGGGATGCGACGTTGACCGTCCGAGAAATCTGGCTAAGAGCGTAACTGTTGAATAATCTCATTCTATAAAAATGAAATAGATAAATATTTATTATAAAAACAAACTATGCCAATAAAAATCGACAGGGATAACTGTATAAAGTGCGGCGCCTGTGAACGGCTTTGCCCGGAATGCTTTAAACTTGATGAGGAAGATTTAGCCATGGTAATCAAAGATGCTCCGGCCGATGGGCTAAACGGCGCGGTAGAAGCTTGCCCAACCGGAGCCATAACTATCGAAGAATAAAAATCTACAATTGCCATAAAATACATCTTTTTAACGTTACTAGTTTGCCCCGAAGACGAGGGGCCGCCCATATAATTATGAAAAAATATTTTGGGACAGACGGAATAAGAGGAAAGGCGGGGGAGTATGCCATGAGCGAAGAAATGGGGATGCGGCTCGGAAAGGCAATGGTTGAATTTTGCCGGCAGCAGGGAAAAAAGCCAAAAGTATTAATCGGAAGGGATACCCGGGAATCAGGGGCGTTGCTTTCCCAGGCTGTGGTTGACGGTATTAGCCTTTCGGGCGGAGAGGCGGTTTTAGCCGGCATTATTCCTACCCCGGGAACGGCATTTTTGACCAAGGCCGGCGATTTTAGCCTGGGTTTGGTGATTTCCGCTTCCCATAACGACTGCACTTATAATGGCTTCAAGTTTTTTAATTCGGAAGGGGATAAATTAAATGATAAAGAAGAAGAAATAATTGAAGAATTGATCGACGCGCATGGCGGGCAAAGCAAGGGCGAAAGAAGATATGCCGGAGCCCGCAAGATGGAGGAGGCTTTAAAAAAATATGAGTCTGGGCTTTTAAGCGCTCTGCCGAAAAATTTTACTTTAAAGGGGTTAAAAATCGTTTTAGACTGCGCCGAGGGGGCGGCTTGCGAGATTGCCCCGCAGGTATTTAAAAAAATCGGCGCGGAAGTTATCGCCTGTTTTAACCAGCCGGATGGGAAAAACATAAACAGTAATTGCGGATCCCAGTTTCCGGAAAAAATGGCTGAAGAAGTCCTAAAAAATAAAGCGCACCTGGGCTTGGCTTTCGACGGCGACGGAGACAGGGTTATCGCGTCAGATGAGAAAGGCAGGATATTAAACGGCGACGAGCTTATATATATTTTTGCCAAAATGCTTAAAGAGAAAGGCGAGTTGGGAAGCGCCGTAGTAAGCACGGTGATGAGCAATCTTGGTTTTGCCAATGCTATAAAAAAAATGGGGGTTAAGCATGTTTATACCGGCGTAGGCGACCAGCGGGTATTTGAGAAAATGAAGGAAATCGGGGCAGTTTTGGGCGGCGAAGAATCCGGGCACATAATCTTTCGGAATTTTCTTTCCTCGGGCGACGGGATATTCTGCGGATTAAAATTGGCCGAAGCTATGGGCTATTTTAAAAAATCTTTGTCCTGTTTGGGAGAAGGCATTGTCTTTTACCCGAAAATATTAATAAACGCCAAAGTTAAATCAAAGCCGGAATTGTCAACCGTAGAGGAAATTGATAAAGTGATTAAAGAGGCGGAAGAACATTTCGGGGATAATGGCCGGGTGGTTGTCCGTTATTCGGGGACGGAAAGCTTATGCCGGATTATGATTGAAGGCGAGAACGAAAACGAGGTTAAGGGATACTCGGATAAAATCGCCAAAGTAATCGAGAGAGAATTAAATTAGGCGATGAATTGCATCATAGGATTAGCCAAGCATATGGAAATAAATAAAAAAGAAATCGGCGCCGAAGGGATTAAATTTTTCGCATGTGGCGCGGACGGAAAAGAAGTCGCCCGGGCGTATCTTTATTTAATGAAGAACGGCCTGCACAAAGAGCCTTTTGGCTATATGGAAGATGTTTATGTTGATGAGAGTTTAAGAGGCCAGGGAATCGGGACCGAGCTGGTTAATAAAGTTATTGAAACGGCCAAAGAAAAAAAATGCTATAAACTGTTCGCCACCAGCCGCTATGACCGGCCGAAAGTGCATGTGTTATACGAAAAAATAGGTTTTAAAGATTGGGGGAAAAATTTTAGGATGGTTTTTTAGGTGAATTGAGCCGCTGTTTTGCGGGCAGAATGGAAAACACGCTGACAAATTCCGGCAAAAGTCCGGTTTTTTTGTTGGTTAATTGCGGCTTAATAATCTATTGTTAGAGTCTTTAGACTTATGCAAGCGGTTATTTTAGCTTCGGACCCCTGCTTTGATTTAAAGCCGATTACTGACCATGTGCCAAAATCGTTAATACGGATCGGCACAAAAAAAATTATTGAGCACGCCTTAACCCAGCTTCCCGATCGGATTTCCGAGATCATTATTACGGTCGGGAATTTTGGCGATCAAATCATTGGCTACTGCGGCGGCTCCTATAATCAAAGGAGGATTGTTTACGTTAAGCAAAAAAAATTTTCTGGGGCGGCGGAAGCCTTGCAAGCCTGCAAGGAGGTTTTGGCAAACCGTTTTTTAGTCGTCCCGACTGATGGCATTTTTGCGAAGAAAGATCTGGATCACTGCCTTAATTATGACCAGTGCCTTTTGGCGCGGGAGGTTAAAGGCAAAACAGAAGGGGAAAGGATCATTTTAGACACAAATGGATATTTAAAAGGCGTTATCTCCGGAATCCACGCTAAAAACAAATCCCTTATGAGCACCGGGCTCGGCGTTCTGACGAGAGCCTTTTTTAACTACGCGCCCGCCTCAAAAGAAAAAAATTGCTTGAGCCTTTCCGGCACCTTGGCTCTGGCCGCCCGCCATTTTCCCATTCCGGTTTTGCGCTCGGAATATTATCTTTCAATCAAAGAGCTGTCTGAACTAAAGAGGGCGGAAAAGATTTTAAAGAACGGATTATCCAAAGATGGTTCTTGCTGATTTTTGGAGGCGGCCAGTCCTAAAGGCTATATCTCCCGCGCGCTGGAAACTCAACTTCTTTATTATTGCCATGAAAAGTAAGGGGTGATAAAGTTAAGCCATGGCCGGATCAATTCTAATCTATCTCACTATTTACGCTATTTTAGCCTTTGGAATTACCCGTTTTTTTATTCCCCACCTGGGTTCGGGCGATGTTCGCATTCCCGAAAAGCTTCCGTCGGGGATGGATGAAATAATTTCTGAAATGAAGGAGAAAGCTGAAAACGGCGCGCAATTTTTAGAACTAGCTTATGATTATTTAGGTTCTCGTTATCGCTCGGAGCGATTCAACACGTTTTTTAAATTCCACTATCTATTTTTTCCCCTGGAAAAAGTCTGGGCCAGTCCCGGGTTTATGCCTTGCACGCAGACTAATTTTTTACTCCGTATTTTTTTAGTGAAAAGCGGTTTTTTCAAAGACGAAGACATCCGGAGAAAGCATATTCCCGTAAATTTCGTCCCTCACCAGTATCTGGTAGTCAGGGTGGATGGCAAATGGATTAATGCAGATGCCGGGGAGAAACAAAGAGGCATGAAATTAGGAGAATATTTAAAATGGTTTGGATAAATACATTGAAGATGTAATTTAGACGATTATGAGAAAAATTTTAGATTTGCACATCCATTCTAAATATTCCCGGGCTTGCTCGAAAAATTTGACATTGGAAAATATTGGCGCCGCCTGCAGGACAAAGGGAATTGACGTAATCGCCACTGGAGATTTTACCCATCCGAAATGGTTTTTGGACATTAAAAATCAATTGGAGCCGTGCAGTGGAATGGCTGGGCGCAATATGCCGGACGGCACTCTGTATAAATTGAAGACGGCCGATGACGAAAAAGTAAAATTCATTTTATCGACCGAGCTCTCCTTGATTTATAAAGACGGCGGAAAAGCCCGCCGGATTCATGTTGTTCTTCACGCGCCCAATATCGAAGCTGTGGAAAAATTGAATTCGCACCTGGAAAAAAGCGGATATAACTTAAAAGCGGACGGACGGCCGATTCTCGGAATGAAAGCTCCGGATCTTGTGAAGCTTTGCCTTTCGATTGATCCCATGTTTTTAATTTATCCGGCCCATATTTGGACGCCCTGGTTCTCGGTTTTTGGCTCCAAATCCGGCTTTGATTCGATGGAAGAATGTTTTCATGAACAAATCGAACATATTTACGGGCTGGAAACCGGATTATCAAGCGACCCGGAAATGAACTGGCGGCTTTCGGCTCTGGATAAACTGACGATCATTTCCAATTCGGACGCCCACAGCCTGCCGAATCTTGCCCGCGAAGCCAACATTATGGAGTCGGATGATTTAAGCTATGGCGAGATTTACGAAGCGATTAAGAAGAAGGATCTGGCAAAATGGAAAGGAACAATCGAGTTTTACCCAGAAGAAGGCATGTATCACTACGATGGCCATCGCGAACATAACACCCGCTTTACGCCGGCGGAAACGAAAAAAAATAAAGGCATTTGCCCGGTTTGTAAAAAGCCTTTGACTATCGGCGTTTTGTATCGGGTTGACCAATTGGCTGACCGGCCGGAAGGCTTTAAGCCGAAAGGAGCGGCGCCGTTCATAAAACTGGTTGAGCTCGACAAAATTATCGCCGAAAGCCTTGGAATAAAGTCACGAAGTTCGGTAAAAGTGCAGGAGGAATACAAAAACATGATAGCGGCCGGCGGAACAGAAGTAAAGATACTGCTTGACCTGCCGATTGAAGAAATAAAAAAATTTACCAGAGCTGAAATTGCCGAAGGGATAAGGCGGGTGCGCGCCGGCGAATTGAAGATTGAGCCCGGATACGACGGAGAATACGGGGTTGTAAAAATTTTTGGCGAAGGCGAAAGGCCGAAAACCCGGCAGGGAAAAATGTTTTAATCGAAGATAATTTTCACTATTTCCGCCTGGGTAAAAATTCGAAGCGGCGGACCCCAAGTGCCGGCGCCGGATGAAGTGTAAAGAGAGAAGTTTCCATCCTTACGCAAGCCATAATCCATGCCCTTGTAGATAAGGCGGGTAATGATATTGGCCGGAAAAACTTGGCCGCCGTGAGTATGGCCGGACAGCATAAGGCTAACTCCGGCTTTTTTTATTTCTCCGAGATAGCGGGGCATTGGGTCATGATAAAGAAGGATTGAGGGGCCGCTGTTTTTTAATGAAGCAAAGATTGGCGCCATTTCTTTAATTAAACCTTCGGCCGGGTAGGCGATGCCGATTAATTGCACCCCGCTTACTTCGACCGACTCGTCATTTAAGATTTTAACCGGAGTCTTTGAAAGCGCTTCTTCGACTTGGCTCAAACCGGAATAAGATTCATGGTTGCCGGTTACAAAATAGATTCCCCATGGCGCATGCAAGCCGTTTAAAGGTTTTGCCAGCTCATCAAAATTACGGGTTGAGCCGTCAAAAAGATCGCCGGTTATAAAAATAAGATCCGGCTTTTGTTCGTTTGCGATTTTCACGATTTTTTCTAAAAACGCCGCACCGTTTATAGCTCCTAAATGGGTATCGGAAATCTGGATGGCGGTTTTTCCTTTCCATTCCGCGGGCAAGCCCGGTATTTCAACACTTATGGTTTTAAGCTTGAGGTCGGTTGCGTTCCAAGCGCCGTAAATTGCGATTACTAATGATAAGACTGTAAGAATTGTTCCCAAGGCAAAGGTGTTTATTCCTACGCCAGCTTGCCGGGACGCGAATATCACAAGCCAGCCTAAAATAACCGCCAAAAACAAGTAAAGAGCCAGGCCAATCCAAAAGGCCGAGATATAATAAAGACTGTTTAAAAATGCGCCATTTTTCCAGTGCAGGATTGCCGATAGGGCGATAAAACTGATAGATAAAATGAAGAGTGCGGCGTAAACGAAGATTTGATGCGAGTCCGAACTAATGCCGAAGAATTTAATAAAAGAGAAGCCGACGAAAAAATGCCCGCCGAAAAGCACTAAGGAAAACAGGGTTAAGATAATTATGGCCGTCATCATAAATATTGCCTAATTAATTTCAGATTAGCCTTTCTCCATTAAGATTTTAAAAAGATAGGTTGCTTATAGTCTACTAAGGATGCATGTAAAACACAATCCGCGCTCTCCAGGCTCAAAAATTACGAAGGATTTTTGGATAGATGTGGAGGTTGGGGTTATGTTAATGTTCAGGTACTAATTTTTTCTGCCAGTTTTCTCTTTTAACAAATTATGATAAAATTTGTGCATGAGCTATCGGAGGGAACTCATATTAACAATTTTATTTTTTGTTTTATCTCTTTTTTCTTTAATGGCTAAGGCCGAAACGCCGTCGCCGGATATTTTTATAAACGAAATTGCCTGGATGGGGACCGGATCCAGCACCTCGGACGACGAGTGGATGGAATTGAAAAATACTACCGGCCAGGAAATAGATTTATCCGGCTGGACATTGGAAGCGATAACCAGCCTGTCTAAACGGCCGAAAATTAAATTAAACGGGAAGATAGCCCCAGGCGGCTATTTTTTGTTGGAGCGAACTGATGACGGCACTCTGCCGAATCTGCTGGCGGATCAGATTTACAGCGGATTACTGGGGGACGGCGGGGAAACCCTTGAATTAAAAGATGCCAGCGGAAGCATTGTTGACAGGATTGACGCTTCTTCAGGCTGGCCGGCCGGTGAATCAAGTACGAGAAAAACCATGGAGCGAAAAGACCAGGCCGCCTGGGAAACCAGCCTGGCCGCGGGCGGAACGCCAAAGGCTAAAAATAGCTGTATTGATAATTCAAATGGCCAGCCGCCAGCTGAAAATCCGCCGCCGCCAGTAGCCGATTCTGACGACCCAACAAACGACACCGCGACCAGCACTCCGGCCAGCCCAAATCAAGGAACTGCCGGAGCTCCTCTCCCGGATACAGTCCGGCTGGGCGATGTGGTCATTAACGAATTGGTAAGCGATCCGGAAGACGGGGACGAGTGGGTGGAATTATATAACACCACATCCCGGGAGCGGGATTTGGGCGGCTGGACCATAGAAGACGGAAGCGGCGCTAAAACCGCCCTGGAGGGAAAAATATCAAGCGAAGGAAAGGATAAATATTTGGTAATTGAAAAGCCCAAAGGGAATTTAAACAACAAGGGAGATATAGTAATTTTGCGCGACCAGGACGGCAATTTAATCGACCAGGCCGCTTATGGGGATTGGAATGACGGCGACAAGGATAATAACGCGCCAGCGGCCGGTGATCCCTATTCGATAGCGAGAAAAATTGACGGCTTCAATTCTTTTAATAACTTAAATGATTTTGAAACAACAAAAAAGATTACTAAAGGAACAAGTAATATTATTGAACATCCGGAAGAGGGCGGGATTTCGGGAACCGGCAGTTTGTGCGCCAATCTATTAATTACGGAAATTTTACCTGACCCGGTTGGCGAAGACGCCGAAGAATTTATTGAAATTTTTAACGCAAGCGATAAGGTGATTGATTTGGCTGGCTGGCGGATTGAAGATGAAGGCAAAAATAGCTATGTTTTCAAGGCGGACGCGGAAAAAAATATAATCCAGCCTGGCGCGTATTATATTCTTAAAAGGAACCTTGGAAAAATCGCCTTAAACAACGATTCGGACAGCTTGAAGATTTATGAGCCGCAAAAAGAAACGGCTTGCAGGACGGTAAAATACGAAAAGGCCATTGAAGGCGGGAGCTATAGCTATGATTTGAAGGATAAAAACTGGGCCTGGTCAGAAATAATGACGCCGGGAAAAGAGAATATAATAAAAAAATATAATTCACCCCCTTTGGTCGATTTTAATTTGCCGAAAAATATCTATACCGGCTTGCCGATGAAATTCGACAGTTCGGATACGATTGATGCGGATGATGACCAGCTAAAATTTCTTTGGGATTTCGGGGATGGAGAAAAAAATATTTTAGCCGGCCCCGAGCACGCTTACCTTAAGGCCGGAAGCTTCAGGGTTAAGCTTTCGGTTTCTGACGGGAAAGCGACTTCGACTAAAGAAAGGGTGGTTAAGGTGGTAAATAAAGAAGAAAAAATAGCCGAAGAAAAAATACCGATAACTTTATCCGAAAACCAAACCAGCCTTACCGGCGTTAAAATAAATGAAATTTTTCCCAACCCGGCAGGGGATGATTCAGAGGGAGAATTTATCGAATTTTGGAATGATGGAGGAGAGCGGGCCAATCTATTAAACTGGATTGTCCGCGACGCAAGCGCGACTGGCCGTTACCAGTTTAAAGACGATTTTTGGATTGAGCCGGACGGATTTTTTTCTTTGAAGCGGGTGGAAAGCGGATTGGCCCTAAATAATGACGCGGACAAAGTCCGGTTGTTTAATGATTCGGAAAAACTAATTGAAGAAGTTTCTTATGATAATGTTCTTGAAGGGGGCTCCTACGCCCGGGGCGAAAACGGCAAATGGTTTTGGACAACCAGGGCAACCCCGGGAAAGAAAAATGTTATTTCGGTCGCGCAAATTAAAGACAAGAATTTGGGGATCGCGGGAAGCGTGAAAGGCGTAAAAATTCCGCCGTCAAAAGATTATAATTTTTTGGAATTAAAAAAGGCGGCCCAAGCCGATGTCGGCGAAAGAATAAAAACTCGGGGGGTGGTAGCCGTCCCTCCGGGAATTCTGGGCGCTCAATTTTTTTATATTGTCGAAGAAGAAAAGTCCGGCAGTCCGGATGTCGCGGCTAGCGGACAAAAAAGAATCCCGGAGTTAATTAAGAAGGCGCGGGCCCAGGAGGCAAATACGGCAAAAATCGGCGCCATCCAGGTTTACAATTATAAAAAAGAATTTCCCGGGTTGCGCCTGGGGGATCTAATTGAAGTTTCCGGCGAAATATCCGAATCCGCCGGCGAAAAAAGAATAAAAACTTCGGCGAAAGATGATTTGGCGGTTTTAAGCCATGGAAAAACTGCCACAGTGGCAGAGATAAGTTCAACCCAAATCGGAGACGAGCCTTCCGGCCAGCTTATAAAAATTTCCGGTGAAATCACAAAAAAGAGCGGCTCGACTTTTTATATTGACGACGGCAACGGCGAAGTAATCGGTTATGTAAAAAAGGGAACCGGAATTAAACTGGCGGCTATAAAAGAAGGGGACCAGATTGAATTGACCGGAATCCTTAATCGGACCGAATCCGGGACAAAAGTTTTTCCCCGGTACCAAAGCGATATTATAAAAATCGAAAATAGCGCGGCTGACGGATCGGGAGTAGAGGTAGTCGGGGAAATCCCTCCTGGGAGCGAGTGGGAGCTAGCCAGCCGAGACCGGAAGCTGGAGCAATTTAAATATATTTTAATGATTGCCGGCGCTCTAATCGCCGGGCTTGTCGCGTGGCTCGTAAAATTGGCAAGAAAGCAGTGAGAGAATGTTAACTGTCGAACTATTAGCTGGACAGATACAAGACATTGATTTTTTTTCTAATTTAAAGCATAATGCTAGCTAAGGCAAAAACAATAGCCGACTTAATAGTCGGCTATTGCGCTCTATAAGTCCAAAATTGAAAGGAGGAAAAGTAAGATCTTTAAACAACAGGGGATAGACAATAGCCTTGGGCATACGTTATGCCCAAGATTGAATTGAATTTTTTCGAAGACGAAAGGATAACGAAATGGATTTTTTTTCCGAACGGGAAAGGATCGTTGACATCATCGCTAACCAGCTCGGGGTCGATAAGGAAATTGTCACCCCGGAGGCAAGCATAGTGGATGACCTTGGGGCTGATTCGCTTGATGTCGTGGAACTCGTAATGGCCCTGGAAGAGGCCTTCGATACTGAAATTCCGGACGACGATGCGGAGAAAATCCGTTACGTCCAGGACATCTTTGACTACCTGGAAAAGAGATTAGCGGCCTGAAAAAGCCGCTGAACTCTATCAATGGCAACCAGCAGACACCTCATCTGTGCGCCGCCCCCTCGGCGCCTAACGTGCCTCGCCCTCCCGCCCGTCTTAGGGCGCGGCACACAACCCGGACCTGTCGCTTTCTCCCTCCTCGCGATAGGTCCCTTTTTTTTGAGTCAGATTGATGATATAATTAATTTGAGCTAACTAATAAGCTGTATTTTAATTATGGCCAGGCGCGGAAGAAAGAAAAAACTGATTAGCCGCCTTTATACCCCTATTTTGCCGTCAATGGACCTTGATCCGGCAACCAAAAGGGGTATTTATATTATCATTGTCCTGGCTTTGGGCGCCATCGGCCTTTTGAGTCTTTTTGACCTGGCCGGGAGCCTGGGAATTTATTATGCCAAAGGCCTTACTTATGTTTTTGGCTGGGGAAAATTCATTTTGCCCATAGCCTTGCTCGGTTTAGGCTACCTCTTGTATGCTTCGGAAAAATACTACATCCGCGGCTCGAATTACCTTGGACTTTTTATATTTATAATCTCCATCCAAGCCATGTTCCAGTTTTTTGTTTCCGAAAGCGAGTGGAAATTCGCTCTGGATGAAGGCCGGGGAGGAGGATACTTGGGCTATTTCCTGGCCGGGGGGCTGGTTAAGGTGCTTGGGCTTTGGGCGTCAATAATTTTAGTTTTGTGCCTGATTGCTATTTCCCTGCTCCTTCTTTTTGATACGACTCTAGCTTCGCTCGTTGGTTCAGAAAGTATATTTGCTAAAATCGGAGCGGCTTTTAATAAGGCCATAGCTTTTGTCTTAAGGAGAAAGGCAAAAGGCGAAGACGCGCCAGAAGACGAGGGCGAGGAGGAATCGGAAGAACCGATCGACGAATCAGAAGCGGTAACGGCTTCAGAGTTTAGTTCAAGAAAAATTTTTCCGGCCGGTGAACCGAAGAAAAAAGAAGAGGAGAAGACCTGGAAGCCGAGCCACGTAAAAATTGATCTGCCTTTAGGACTTTTATCGGATAAAATATCCAAGCCGACGGCGGGCGACATAAAATTTAATGCCGAAACTATCGAGCGGACGTTAAAAAATTTCGGGATTGAAGTAGCGATGGGCGAAATATCGGTCGGGCCGACGGTTACCCAATATACTTTTAAGCCGGCCGAGGGAATTAAGCTTTCTAAAATCACTACTTTGGGTAATGACCTGGCTTTGGCTTTAGCCGCCCATCCGATAAGAATTGAGGCGCCGATACCGGGAAAATCTTTGGTTGGCGTCGAAGTGCCAAATCAAACCAAAGCCATTGTCGGACTGCGCCAAGTTCTCGAAAGCAAGGAATTTAAAGGCCGTAAATCAAACATCTATATCTCCTTGGGAAAAGACGTGTCGGGCAAGCCTTGGGTTTATGATATTGCTAAAATGCCCCATCTTTTAGTTGCCGGCGCTACCAATTCCGGAAAGTCAGTATGCTTGAATTCGATTATTGTAAGCCTTCTATACCAAAATAGTCCGGATGATCTCCGTTTCATCATGGTCGATCCTAAAAGAGTCGAGTTGCCGATCTATAATGGAATCTCGCATCTCTTAACGCCGGTAATCACTGACGTAGATAAAACCATTAATGCCTTAAAATGGTGTTTAAACGAAATGGACCGGCGTTTTGACATCCTGTCCAAATGCGGGAAAAGAAATATTCAATCCTATAACGAAACCGCCGCCGGCAACGGAAAATCAAACGGAAAAGCTGGAATGGAAAAAATGCCCTACATTATTTTCATTATCGACGAATTGGCGGATTTGATGGTGGCTTCAGCCCGCGAAGTTGAAGGGGCGGTAATCCGCTTGGCCCAGATGGCCCGGGCAGTCGGCATCCACCTGGTTTTAGCGACGCAAAGGCCGAGCGTTGACGTTATTACTGGACTAATCAAAGCCAATATGCCGGCTCGCGTCGCGTTTTCGGTAGCATCGAGCGTCGACTCAAGGACAATTTTGGATTCTTTGGGCGCGGAAAAACTATTAGGGTCCGGGGATATGCTATTTATCACCGCCGAACTCTCAAAGCCCAAGCGCATCCAGGGAGCGTTCGTATCCGACCATGAAATAAAAAGGATCGTCCGGTATATAAAAGAAAACGGCGGGGAGGCCAACTATATTGACGGAATAACTGAAAGACAAAAAGTAAAAGGAATGGGCGCGGCCGGTTATGATTCAGGATCTTCGGATGATGATTCGCTATTGGAAGAAGCTAAAGAGATAGTAATTAATATGGGCCGGGCCTCAACTTCGCTTTTGCAAAGGAGGCTTTCGGTCGGTTATTCCCGGGCGGCCAAATTAATTGACATGCTGGAAGAAGCCGGAGTAGTTGGTCCGGCTAACGGCTCAAAGCCAAGAGAGATTTTAGTTTCCAAAGACCAGTATGAAGGTTTGATAAACCAGGGAGTGTCAGGCGTTTCACTCCACAACCGGGATGAAGCCCAGGCTCCGGATGCATATCTGCCTGGCGGGGACGAGGATGGTGAGGATGATGGAGCTTCCGAGAATGAAGACGAATATGACGAAGAAGATTCGGATGAGGCGAACGATGCGAATAATAAAACGCCGAGCGGCAAGCCCGGTAAAAAAATGCATTATTCCGAAGAACAGATAAAAGAAGTTGATGATTTACATGAAGATGATGAGGAGGAAGAAGATGTTTTGGAAAAAATATCCAAAAATTCCAAAGCGGTTAAGAGGGAAACGGCGGTTAAAGTGGAAGGGCCTGCGCCCTCTAACCTTGAGAATGGCCCGCCATCAAGCGATGATGACGAGGATGATGGCATGTATTTTGCCAAATAGTATATTGCTAAGGCTGCATAAAAAACGTATACTAAATATAGTCATTATTCAATAATCAAAACATATGGCCAATGAACAAGAAAAAGGGGGAAAGCCACCGATTGAAGAAAAAGGCGGAGTTGGGAATGAACTGACTCCTGATGAGAAAGTTTTGTCAGAAGTAACCGACGATCAGTTCCATGCGATGATGAATGATGCCGTATTAGGAAAAATAGATCCGAAAGTTATAAAAGATAATGAAGAAATATTTAAAAAGCCTTCGAAAAAACGAAATCAGCCAAAAAACCAGGGAGCGGCTGAAGGACCTGGAGTTACCGGCGCAGACGGGGAAATAGTTTTGGGAACATCTGAATCTCCTGAAGAAGCTTTAAAAAGGCAGATTAAAGAAGGGGTTATTTATGATTCCTCGGAAGGATTGACTGCCGAAGACATGGATAAAGCGGAAGAAGATTATGCGCGGGCGGAAAAAGAGCCGGGCGAAGAAGATTTAATTGATGAGACTAGAGAATATGATCCTGAAAATAAAGAGGTCGTGCATTTGGGCGAGATTGACGCAACTGAAGATAATAAAGAGGATAGGAGCGGGAAAACTTATGCCGAGAGGACGGGAGGGAAAAGGTTGAGAAAAAAAGAAAGAGGATATGAGGAAAGGGAGTTTGACAAGGGAAGCAGAATGCAGAGGGCGGATATTTTAAGTAAAGATCAGACTAATATTTTGGATGAGTCGAAAATTTATGCTGACAGCCCCCATCGCGGCGTTGAGGCGGCGGCCAAAAAGGTGTATGGTTCAGACGTGGAAACAATAAAATCTAAAGCTGGTCCGATGGAAAGATTAAAAATTTTTGCCGCAGAAAAGCTTGGAATTGGTTCGGTATCAGAAAAAGTAGGCGAAGCCGCCAAAAGGATAATAAAAGAAGAATTAGAGACAGCCAAATTAACCGTTGGAGTCCAATTAAGAGCGCAAAAAGAAGCTCTAACTCAACATAAAGCTGATTCGGAAAAAAGTTTAAAGGCCGTAAGAGAGCTTGGTGATGACGGCCTGTCCGCGAAATCCATAGCTGAAGCGGAAACTAGAGCGGCTCAAAGTAATGAGCAGCTGGTAAAAGAAGTGGAAGCGGCAAAAAGGGCGCTTGAAAGCAAAATCGGCCGGATAAGGGATTCGTATATTGAAGAACAAGAGGATTTAAAGGTTGCTTTGGAAGATTATACCGGCGTTTATGAAACTGCCTCTAAAGAAAAAGACCAGCTCACTTCATCAATCGGAAAATATGAGGCTGTGTTGACAACCTCGAAAGATCTGGCGCTTAATGCTGAAATAAATAATAAATTAAAAGAGCTTAGGTGGAGCTTGGAGCAGGTTGTAGAAGATATGGCCAAAACGAAGATGAGGCTGGACGCGGTAAAAGCCAATAAGGCTGAAATTGATAAGGTAGTGGCGGAGATAAATAAGATCGGAAAGACCGATGAGGAATTGAAAAAAGAAGAGGACGAAAAGAAAAAGTTGGATAAAGAAGAAAGAAAAAGAAAGTTCGACGAATTTAGAGAAAAAGTTTTTGGCAAAGAGGCGGAAGAGGGCAAGGGCGGAGAGGAAAAAAAGTCCGGCGAAAAAGGTGGAAAAACAACTGAAGGATGGCAGGAAGATGAAGACATAGAAGCTGGAGAAAAAAAACAAACACCACCGTCATCTGAATCGGGTGAAACTAAACAGACCGGGGGTGGCAAAGAACCGGCTGGTGAAAAAAAGACCAGCCAAAACGAAGAAAGTGTGGGAGGTCAAGAGGGAGAGAATGTAAGAGCAGGGGAGGGGAAAAAATTAGAAGCAGGACCGCTAAAGCCCAGGCCGATAAAAGAATGGTTTCAGATGTTTAAAATAACCAACATCAAAAATCCCAAGGATAGGCAGGCAAGGAACGATTCCTTTGCCGATAAGGATGGGGATTTTGGCTATGATACAGTTATGAGCGAAGAGGACGCGAAAAACCGTTTGATTAAATTTAATATGAAAAGAGGAGGTAAGATGAGAAAGAGTAAGCATGAAGCTGAAAGGGATGTAGTAAATTTAATTAAAAGGCTAAGAGAGGAAAAAAAGAGTTAACATTATTGGAATAATTTTTTATGACAGAAGCTAAAGATAAAAAAATTCTCAAAGATTTGGAGAAGGAAGCGAAAAAGGCTTTAGGGGCGGTAAAAAGCATAAAAGCTCGGCTGGCGGCGGCGGATTTAAAGTTTGGCAGGGCAATGCTAAAAAGAGATATAAGGAATATAAAAACCGCCAGGCAGATAATAAAATCTCGGGTGAAATGAGCGAAAGAACCAGTCTCTTTTCGATTGACAATCCTGCCTGATTTGCTATATTTAAAGTAGGGTATTTACCTGCTTTTTTATTGATAATTTATACTTTTCCATATAATTTTTAAGGCATAAAATCGGACTTATGTACATAACCTGGCTGGGGCACTCTTGTTTTAAAATCCAAGATAAAACCACTTCGGACGCGATCACTATCGTTACCGATCCTTTTGATAAGGAAACCGGCTATAAAGTCCCGCATATTGAAGCTGATATTGTTACCGTGTCGCATGACCATCATGACCATAGCAATATTGAAGCCTTGCGCGGAAAACCGTTTGTAATCAAATCGGCCGGCGAGTATGACGCCAAAGGAGTTTCGATTGAAGGGATTGATGCCTATCATGACGATAAAGAAGGGGCCGAGCGTGGCGGAAATATTATCTATTGGATCGAGATGGACGGCATCGCCATCGTGCATTTAGGCGATCTCGGGCAGGTCTTGACCGATAAACAGAGGGAGAAAATCGCCAAGTGCGATATATTAATGATACCGGTTGGAGGAAAGTATACGCTGGACGCGAATAAGGCCATTGAAGTAATTAATTTGATTGAGCCGCGGATTGTAATCCCCATGCATTACCGCACTCCTGAATCAAACATCAAGGATATTGAAGGAGTGGATAAATTCGTCAAAGGCTTGGGGATTAAGCCGCGCTATGAAGAGAAGCTGAAAGTCGGGAAAAAAGATTTGCCCCAGGACGATATGGAACTGGTTATTTTAAAAGTTTAGCTTCCGCTACCTGTTTTTACTTTTGGTATGAAAAGTCTGCCCAAGAGGGCTGGATGGGGGCTTGAAAATTGCCAATTTTCAATTTAACAATTTATTATGCCAAGGAGGAAAAAAGAGGGAGAAAAAAAGGCCGCTAAATCAAAACGCGAGCCGGGGAAGCCGAAAAAAAGCTTTATTAAAGTAAATCTGATTAATGTAAAAAAGAAAGCCGAGCGGGAAAATGAAGAGCGCCTGGTGAATTTGCGGGAGAAAGAAGCCGAAAATTTCCAAAATGAGACTGAGAATTACGAAAAGGTGGAGAGAAGCAAACGGCTGGTGATGTGGAGCGGAGTGTCTTTTTTTATGCTGGTAATAGTTGTCGTTTGGTTTTTTAACATCCGGTCGGTTTTTCAGGTTTCTTCCAGCTCGCAAAGTAATTTTGACTGGAACGCGATATCAAATGACGTAAGCAAGTCAATGGAAGAAGCGAAAAAAGGCTTTGAGGAGATAAAAAAAGCCAGCGAGATGGCATCGACTTCTCCTTCTTCGCTCGAAAATAGCGCGCCAACCGCAAGTTCTACTCCTGCTACTTTGCCGAAAGAGGAGACAAGCGCCGTTGCCACCTCAAGCCCGGACGAGGCCGGGCAAGCTGATTTAAAAGAGCTAAAGAAAAGAATTGATGAGCTGGAGCAAAAATTAAAGTAGGCGGGTGCAGTAAAAAGTTAAGTTTTTAGATGGAGGACAAAAAGAGAGCTTAAACAGAAAAATAATTATGCCAAAAGATATTAAAAAGAAAAAAGGGGCGCAAGAATCCGGCGCCAAGGACGAAAAACCAAAAAAACCGGCTGAATTTGAAAAGATAGAAAACGAAGCAAAGGGCAAAAACAAAGCCGCGGCTTTGCAAGATGAAATTGCGGTTTTGGAAAAGGAAGGCGGGTCTAGGTCCGGAGTTCCGATTATCCGGGATAAAAAAGTTTCCACCGCCTTTGGCATGATTGAGCCAAGATCAATTGTCAAGGAAATGGAAATATCCTATCTGGACTACGCCATGACCGTAATTGTTGCCCGCGCCCTGCCCGACGTCCGGGACGGCTTAAAGCCGGTGCACCGGCGGATTTTGTATGCCATGTGGAATTTGGGGCTCCGGGCTAATGCCAAGTTCAGGAAATCAGCTACCGTCGTCGGCGAAGTTTTAGGCAAATACCATCCGCACGGCGATTCGGCGGTTTATGATTCTATGGTCCGGATGGCGCAGGACTTTTCCATGCGCTACATGCTCGTCCGCGGCCAGGGAAACTTCGGCTCAATGGATGGCGACAGAGCGGCGGCGATGAGATATACCGAAGCTAAATTGGCCAAAATCGCTGAAGAAATTTTATTCGATATTGATAAGGATACGGTGGATTTTGTCCCGAACTACGACGGCTCGCAAAAAGAGCCCCGGGTCCTTCCAGCCAAATTGCCGAACCTTCTAATGAACGGCGCTATGGGCATCGCCGTCGGCATGGCGACCAATATTCCTCCCCACAACCTGGGCGAGCTGATTGACGGCATTACCTATTTAATCGACAATCCGGACGCCGACGTCGAGGACTTAATGAAATTCGTGAAAGGCCCGGATTTTCCGACTGGCGGAATCATCTATAATAAGCAGGATATTTTGCAGGCTTATGCCACCGGCAAAGGCGGCATAGTCGCGCGCGGCCGGGCGGAAATTATCGAAGCCAAGGCCGGCGGATTTCAAATTATTATTTCCGAAATTCCTTTCCAGGTCAACAAAGCCAATTTAGTCGAAAAAATCGCTGACTTAGTAAAAGACAAAAAAATCGACGGCATTAGAGATTTGCGCGACGAATCGGACAAGGACGGCGTCCGGATTGTCATTGAATTAAAAAAAGACGCTTACCCGAAAAAGATTTTAAACAATCTCTATAAGATGACCCAATTGCAGGAGACTTTCCACGTCAATATGCTGGCTCTAGTGGACGGCATCCAGCCGAAAGTTTTGACCTTAAAGATGATTCTGGAGGAATATATAAAACATCGGGAAATAGTTGTCCGGCGCCGGGCCGAGCATGAACTAAAAAAAGCCCGCGAACGCGCTCATATTTTAGAAGGCTTGATGATCGCCTTGGCAAAAATCGACGAGGTTATAAAAACGATTAAGAAGTCAAAAGACCGGGAAGAGGCTAAAGTTAATTTAATTAAGCGGTTTAAACTGTCCGAGCGCCAGGCGATAGCCATCCTTGAAATGAAGCTGGCGACTTTAGCTAACCTTGAGAGATTGAGAATCGAAACCGAGCTTAAGGAAAAAACCAAGATCATCAAAGAATTGGAAGAGCTTTTAAAATCCAAAAAGAAAATTTTAGGAATAATAAAAGACGAATTAAAAGGAATTGATGAGGATTTCCGCGATGAACGGCGTACTACTATTGTAGCCGGAGACATAAAAGAATTTAAAATGGAAGACCTTGTGCCGGACGAGGAAGCGGTCGTTATGATGACCCGCGACGGCTATATTAAGCGCATGGCGCCGGACACGTTTAAATCCCAGGCCCGGGGAGGCAAAGGCGTAATCGGTTTGACGACTAAAGAGGAGGACATGGTTGAATTTATGCTTACGACTAACACCCATAACGATTTACTGTTTTTTACCACCAAAGGCCGGGTATTCCAATTGAAAGCCTATGAAATCCCCCAGGCCGCCCGGACCGCCAAAGGTCAAGCCATTGTTAATTTTTTACAGCTGGAAGGCTCGGAAGGGGTAACTTCAATTTTGCCTTTGTCAAAAATTGCTAATTATAAGTTCCTGTTTTTCGCCACTGAAAAAGGACTGGTAAAAAAAGTGGAGCTTTCGGCCTTTTCCAATGTCCGGCGTTCAGGGCTGATTGCTATTAAGATTAAAGAAGATGACAAGCTGATTTGGGCCAAGCCGACCGGCGGGACCGATCAGATCCAATTGATTACCGCCCGCGGCCAGGCCATCCGCTTTAAGGAAACCGATGTGCGCGATATGGGCCGGGGCGCTTCGGGGGTTTTCGGCATCCGTCTGAAAAAAGGCGACTGGGTCGTTGGCATGGGGATAATAAGGACTGATAAAGAAAAGATGAAAAAATACCAGGTTTTGACCGTAATGGAGAATGGTTACGGTAAATCATCCGCCTTGGATCTATTTAAAGTTCAGGGCCGCGGCGGATCAGGAATTAAAACCGCCAAAGTGACTTCGAAAACCGGAAGCATTATTAACGCCTTTATGGTGGACAAAGAGAAAATGGCGGACAAGGATTTAATAATTATTACCGCCCAGGGTCAAGTCATCCGGCTGCCATTCAAAACTGTCCCAAAGCTTGGCCGGGACACCCAGGGAGTGCGCTTGATGCGCTTTAAGGAAAAAGATGATAAAGTGGCTTCAACCACCTGGGCCTAGCTTTAATCGGTAAACGCCGATTAATAATTAAAATATGCCGCTAGTTGATGAAAAAAATTTAGGCACTTCATTTTTAAAGATATTCTCATTCTTGATTATCTCTTTGGCTATTGTTATAACTTTATTAATCATACTTTAATTAACTCATTATTTTTAGGAGGGGATAAAATTTATGAAAGGAAAAATGATCAAGTGGGGGAAGCTTTCCGGACTAGCCTTGGCGCTAATCCTGGTTTTAGCCGGCTGCAGCCTAAATTTAGCCAGCGCCAAAAAGAATTTGAAGCCCGACGAGGCCAAAGCCAAAGCCGAGAAATACATTAACGACAACCTGATGCAAGGGAGCAAGGCTACCGTCGATAGCGTTACCGAAGAAAACGGACTATATAAGCTTAAAGTAAATATAGGCAACGGACAGACTGTCGACTCCTATATTACCAAAGACGGAAAAACTTTTTTCCCGCAATCAATGGCTATTGAAGAATCCACTACCCCGCCCGCCCCTGATAGTACCGGCGATACCGCCCAGAAAAATAACGAGCCGGCGCCAACCAACGCCCCAAAAACCGACAAGCCAGTGGTTGAGCTTTTTGTCATGAGCCATTGCCCGTACGGATTGCAGATTGAAAAGGGGATTATTCCGGTTGTGGAAAAACTCGGAAATAAAATTGATTTTAAATTGAAATTCTGCGATTATGCCATGCACGGGGAAAATGAGTTAAAAGAAGAATTAAACCAAACCTGCATAGCTAAAAATGATCCGGGCAAACTCATGGCCTATTTAAAATGCTTTACCAAATCGGGTGACGGAGCCGCCTGCATAAAGGAGGTTAAAATCGATTCGGGTAAATTATCAAGCTGTGTAAGCGCGACTGACAAGCAATTCCAGGTTATGAAGAAATTTGCCGACAAAACGGATTATAAGGGCAGTTATCCCCCGTTTGACGTTTTTGCCGCCGATAACCAAAAGTACAACGTAGGCGGATCGCCGACTCTGGTAGTCAACGGAACCGAAATCCAATCGGGCCGATCGGCATCTGATTTGATGGCGGCAATTTGTTCGGCCTTTAATAAAACGCCGGGAGCTTGTTCTGAAAAACTTGATTCAGCTTCTCCGTCGGCCGGTTTTGGAGCCGGTACGGCTAGTGATTCTGGCGCCGCCGCCGGATGCGGGCAGTAAAGGGCTGTACCAAAGAGTTATTTAAAAGAGAGAGCGCCAAACCGCTCTCTCTTGATTTATTGGAGTTTTCATGTATAATAAAGGAAATTAACAATCCGCCAAGAAAGGGCGGAAAAATATGCCTTTAATTTAATCTCCGGATGGCAGACGGAGAACTTCCTGAAAATCGGGGGTTAAGAAGCCTTTTTTTATTTTAAAATATCATCAGATACTTTATAAAAGGTTTAGGGCCGGTTCGCGCAACGCGTACGGACACCGAAATTTATGAGCGAAGAAAAAAAATCAAAAACGGATGAATTTAAAGAACTTTTGGAAGAAAATCCGATTAAGGTTCCCAAAGTCGGGGATATCGTAACCGGCGCCGTAGTTTCGGCTTCCAAAGCTGAAGTGCGCCTGGACATCGACGGCATTATGACCGGCGTAGTCCGCGGCCGCGAATTATATAACGAAGCCGAAGAGTATTCAACCCTAAAGTCCGGCGATACGACCGAAGCGACCGTAATCGAAGAAGAAAACGAGAATGGCGAAATGGAATTGTCCTTCCGGCACGCAGGCGAGGAAAAAGCCTGGCAGATTTTAAGGGACGGTTTAGCCGAAAGAACTAATATTAAGGTAAAGATTCTGGCGGCTAATAAAGGCGGACTCTTGGCATCCTTTAGGCAAATAAACGGATTTTTGCCCGTGTCCCAGCTTTCCCCGGAAAATTATCCGCGGGTTGAGGGCGGAGACAAGAGTAAAATTTTGGACAAGCTAAGGTCTTTTGTCGGAAAAGAACTGGAAGTAAAACTTATTACATTGGACGAAAAGGAGAATAAAATTATTTTCTCGGAAAAGGACGCCTGGCTTGAGCGGAGAAAGGATATTATCGGCCAGTACCAGATTGGCTCGGTGATTGAAGGAACGATAACCGCTGTAACTGATTTCGGCATTTTTATCAAGTTCGGGGAAAATCTTGAAGGCCTAATCCATATCTCCGAACTGGCCTGGCAAAGGATTGATAATCCGTCCTCCCTCTATAAAGTCGGCGACATAATCAAGGCGGAGATTATTTCCATGAGCGGATCGAAGATTTTCTTGTCCGCCAAGAAGCTAATGAAAAATCCTTGGGACGAAGTGGAAGGAAGGTACAAGGTGGAACAAACCGTCAAAGGAAAAATCCTCAAGGTTAATCCGTTCGGCCTGTTTGTCGCTTTGGATGAAGACATTCACGGCTTAGCTCATATCAACCAGCTTAATCTTGCCCCGACCCAGAAAATAAACGAAGTCTATAAAGAAGGGGAGGCGAGGGACTTTGTAATTATCTCCATGGAACCCAAAGAACACAGGCTTGGGTTAGCGGTAAAGGCTGACGAAGGCAAAGAGGTCAAGAAGAAGAAATCTTCTAAAGCCGAAGCCACGGCTGATACTGAAAAGAGTGGGGAGCCGGACGCCGAGCCGAAAAAGGCTAAGCGAGCCCCAAAGGCTAAAGCGGAAAAGCCAGCTAAGGACGAAAAAGAAAAATCAGAACCCACTAAAGCTGACGGCGAAAAGGACACGGCAAAGAAGCCTAGGGCTAAAAAAGAGATCAAGAAAGCCAAAGATTAAGACTCCTATAGGAGTTGATAAAAAAACCGCCTCAATAAAAGGGGCGGTTTTTGGTAGCGGCTACACTTTATTATTCCTTTCCTTCTCAAATTTTTTTAATATCGAAATCTTCAGCCCATTCTTGCCTTGTAAAAAACCTAAAATCTTTCTTTAGCCCTTCAAAAGTATCTCCGGGCTTAATCGGCTTTCCTGCTAGAGCCGCCCTTATTCTTTTATCATAGTCTAAGACTTTTTCTATAACGCCAGCTCTGACCCCGCCGCCCAATGCTTCAAAGGCCGCTTTGACCTGTTCCGCGGTTGAATTAGCAGGAGTTTCTATTTTTGCTGTCGGGGCTGGAGTTTTAGCTTCTTGTTTAGGGATGCCAATATCTTCACGGATAGCATTAGCTTTATTATTATCAGCTATTTTTTGGCCAGACAGCAATTCTTCAAAAGCGATTTTTTGGAAAAGATTATCGTAAATTTTTTGATCTAAGGGGTTGCCAAACTTGCATACAAAATTTTCGCCCGGGGTTGACTTTTCAAATTTTATATATGCTTCGCGAACTTTTTTCAATACGGACGATTCTTCATGAGTCAGGCCGTCGTAGACTAGATCTCCTTTAATCAAATTTTGTAGAATTTCTGCTGCTTTTTCTTGGGCTTGCGGAAACTGATTTTTTTGTTCAGGCGACAATTCTCTGTATAGTTTGTTTAACTGTTGGCTGTCTTCGTTGGCTCTTTTATCCATAAGCGATTCCGCCGGCTCAACGGGTCTGTCTGGAGATGGATTCACTTGTTCGGCTTTATTCTTGGTTAATTCTTGGTCGGGTGTTGTCATAAGAGTGTAATAATTGATTAATATGTTGCTAGCTAGATTATACAACAAAAAAGACAAGGTTTCTATAACTAGCTATAAAATATATTGCTAGTCTCATTTTTTTCTCCCTATCTCATTTTGCATGACTTTGTAAGATAAGATAGGGAGAAGAGGCAAGCACAGCAAACCTCCTCTCTGGTATAATGAGCAGATCATTGTTTTCGAGGCAATGCTTGTCGCTCCGACTTAAAGATACTTGCCGCCATTATCATAATGAGTGGCCCGACAACGATGAAACCAATCGCTGTCATGGCTAGACCGGCAAAAAACATTATTATTGCCCAGCCGATGGCAACACCGGTAATATCGTCTAAGTCATTGTTAGTATGCATTCTTCCTCTCCCTTTCGCACAGTTGCAAGGATCATTTGTTCCATTCCCGAATATTTTATTATTTCAGAATACCATTTTTCTGTCATTACATAATTATTATATTTTCAATTATTGGATAGCATTTACTTAATATTAGCTATATATATTTTATAATAAACAAAAAAATGTCAGAAATGTTGACATTTTTAGGTAAGTTAGCTATGCTTATTATGGCGATGAGCTGATTTATTATAATGATAAGCTAAATATGGACAGGGAAAATTGCCAGCAAATACTTTTGAACTACGGCCTTGATCAAAAAGAAGCCGAGGTTTATTTGTCTATGCTTAAAACTGGGCTGGGCTCGATACTAAAAATCTCCCAGGCGACGGAGATTAAAAGAAGCACGGTATACCTGGCTATAGAAAGCCTGGTTGCCAAAGGTTTGGTACGGCCGATTGTTAAGGGGAAGAAGCGCTATTATTTAGCCGAAGACCCGGAAAAGCTGGTAGCGCTGATTGATGACAAAAAAAAGGAAATTGAAAAAATAATCCCCTTGCTTAAAAGCGATTATCTGAAACAAAGCGAAAAACCGCGGGTAACATTTTACGAGGGAAAAGAGGGAATCAAGAAAATCTATAAAGAGGCCTTAGCCAGCAAAAAAGAAACGCTTTGGTATGGGTCGGCTAAGGATATGAAAGAAGAATTCACCGAGTATTATTATAAGATGCTAGAGGTGCGAAAAACCAACTCTGATTTTGGCGGCATCCGGGACATTATCAATAATATTAAAGTTGATAAAGATTACGCCAAAATCCAAAACTCTTATAATGATCCCCGGATTAAGGTAAAGGCGCTCCGGCCCGAACTGCTATTCTTTAATGTGGATAACGTTATTTTTGACAATAAAGTGGCATTGCTTTCAATCAAAAGGGACTTTTACGCCGTGGTCATTGAAAGCGCGGAAATCGCGAACGGCTACCGGAACATGTTTGAAATGGCCTGGAGATCGGCTGCCTCGATATAGGGCCTCAAACTGTAGCTGGCGGAAACTCTTATCTATTAAAGGAGCTTTTGCCGACACTTGTTTTTTATAATTAAAGATTGTATAATTGCTTTGATTTAAAAATAATTTAATCTTAGGGTTTTATAATTGCGTTAGCGCGTTTACCGCCTAATGCGGGATTTAAGCCTGATAATTTATTATGTCCAACTTATTAAAGAATTTTTTTATATTTTTTCTGGTTTTTATTCTGATAATCAGTATTTTTAGTTTTTTCCAGAACGGAGTGGATTTGGGGAAAAAGACCGATACGCTCGGCATTCCCGCGCTTGTCACCCAAATTAATAAAGGCGAGGTGCAAAAGATTTCAATTGAAGGCGACAATCTGAATGTTATCCTAAAAGACGGGAAAACAGAAACCGTTAAAAAAGAGGCCGGAGAATCTTTTTCACAGGTTATGAAAAACTACAGCGTTGATCCGCAAAAAATTTCAGCGGTTGATGTTGAAGTCAAAAGCGAGTCGGGATCATCTTTTTGGATCTCGTCAGTCCTTCCGTTCATCCTGCCGGCGATTCTAATCGGCGTTTTTATTTATTTTATGATGCGCTCGGTCGCCGGAGCAAACAACCGGGCGATGATGTTCGGCCAATCCCAGGCCAAGGAGTTTGGGAAAGAAAATAAAGTTAAAATTACCTTTAAAGATGTGGCTGGCGTAAAAGAGGCTAAAGAAGAGTTGAAAGAGGTAGTAGATTTCTTAAAATATCCGAAAAAATTTATAGAGCTCGGGGCGCGCATTCCCCGCGGAGTGCTTTTACTAGGAGCGCCGGGCGTCGGCAAGACATTACTAGCTAAGGCTGTGGCCGGCGAAGCCAACGTTCCGTTTTACAGCATTTCTGGGTCGGAATTCGTAGAAATGTTTGTCGGCGTCGGCGCTTCCCGGGTTCGCGATTTATTCCGGCGCGCGAAAAAAAGTTCTCCCTGCATCGTTTTTATCGATGAAATTGACGCGGTCGGCCGGAGGCGGGGAGCGGGCCTGGGCGGATCGCACGACGAACGCGAACAAACCTTAAACCAAATTTTAGTGGAAATGGACGGCTTTGAAGAAAATGAGAATGTGATAATTGTCGCGGCCACCAACCGCCCGGACGTTTTAGATCCGGCGCTACTGCGCCCCGGCCGCTTTGACCGGAGGGTAATTTTGGATGAGCCGGATATTGCCGACCGCGAAGCCATTTTGAAAGTCCATGCCCGCCAGAAGCCTTTAGGAAAAGATGTCAATTTGCGCCGGGTAGCCGAGCGGACTCCGGGATTTTCCGGCGCCGATTTAGCCAACCTTCTAAACGAAGCCGCGATTTTGTCGGCGCGCCAGAATAAAAAAGTAATTGAAATGCCGGATGTTTTGGAATCGGTCGAAAAGGTAATGCTAGGGCCTGAACGGCGCTCGAGAATTTTATCCGAAAACGAGAAAAAAATAACGGCTTACCACGAAGGCGGGCACGCGATCGTCGCGCACTTTTTGCCCCATACCGATGCGGTCCACAAGGTTTCGATCGTCGCCCGCGGCCGGGCCGGCGGCTATACCCTAAAGCTTCCTTCAGAAGACAAGCATTACCATACCCGGACTGAATTCATCGAAGAAATCGCCGTCCTTCTCGCCGGCTTTATAACGGAGAAGGAAATTTTCGGCGAGCCCTCTACCGGCGCCACTTCTGATATCCGCCGGGCGACCCAGCTGGCCCGGAAATTGATTACTGACTATGGAATGTCCGGTACGCTTGGACCGCGGACATTCGGCGAAAAAGAGGAAATGATTTTTCTCGGCCGGGAAATTCACGAGCAAAGGGATTATTCGGAAAAAATTGCCGAAGAAATTGACAAGGAAATCGCGACGCTGATGAAAGAGGGGATTAGAATGGCGGAAGATATTATTAAAAAGGAAAAAGTTCAGCTGGAAAAAGTGGTTAAAGAATTGATGGAGAAAGAAACAATAGAAAAAGAAGGATTTGAAAAATTAGTCGGCCCGAAAACAAGGGAGCAGGGCCGGGTCATCTAAAAAAGCGCATCAAATAAAAAGTACTCATCATCAGCCAAAATAAATTCCGGGGTTACTCTTCTCAACCTGGGCGATAAATGGTATAATTGGGTTAGCCTTTTTTTTTCTTGCTTAGTCGGCCTTGAAAGGCTCATCAAATACTTTAATAATGCGGTTTAAGCCGCCATATTTCTCTGCCGGGAAAACAAATCCTGGCGGAAAAAACCATAATTATGACTTTCTATCGCCATATCTTAAAGAAGGCCTGGGAAATAACCTGGAAATTGAAATTCCTTTGGTTTTTCGGGATTTTCGCCGCACTTTTGGGTAATGGCGGGGAATATGAAATTATTACGAAAACATTTATTGATGACGGGCAGACCCAGCTTTTTCCCAACTTAAGCACTATTGCCTCAACCGGGATTTTTACCCCCCAAGGCTTAAAAAACGTCTTGAAGACGGCCCAAACCGACCCGATAAATTTCGCGATAGTCATTTTGTTTTTACTTGTATTTTTAGCCTTGTCGGCCTTCTTAGTCTGGCTGGTAGTTGTTTGCCAGGCATCGTTAGTCGGCGCTTCGGCGAAGTATATCCAAAATAAAAAACCCGTCTTCAAGGATTCAATCCAGTCCGGCATCGGCAATTTTTGGCCGGTGTTTACTTTGAATCTCATCAACCGGATAATCCTTACCGGAGTTTTCACTCTATTATTAATCCCGATTTTGATGAGTTTTAGAATGGTTAGCCTTACTTATATAGCTGCTTTTATAATTCTTATACCGGCCGCCATTTTTATTTCTTTTCTTATTAAATATTCGATCGGCTACGTCGTTATAAAGGGCCAGGGAACGATGGAATCAATCCGGTCCGGCTGGGAGCTTTTTAAAGCCAATTGGCTGGTTAGCATCGAGATGGCTTTACTCTTGGCCTTGATAAATCTTGGTTTAGGCATCATCGCCATCCTCTTAATCTTAATAATCGCGATTCCATTTTTATTTCTAGCGGCGGTCTTTTTGAATCTGGCCTTTAAAGCCGGATTCTGGCTGGTGATGATCCTGGGCCTTTTATCCTTTATCGGCCTAATCGTATTAACCGGAGCGATTATCGCTACTTTTCAAGTATCGGCCTGGACCGGGTTATTCCTCGAATTGATTAATAAAGGAGGGGTAAGTAAAATTGTCAGGATTTTTTCCAGGGAAAATACGCAAAACTCCCAATAATTCTATAATTAAAAACTTTATTATTAATATATGCAGATCTATAAAAAGATAGAAAAAAAAGTTGATTATTTTGTTTACGGACTGATTGGCAACGGGGTTATATTGCTCCTTTTAGGAATCTTGATTGTTTGGACTGATTTTATGCTCCGTTTGGTTATGGGTCTTATTGCCATTATGATCGCCTACGGTTTTTTCTACATGGCTTATAAGATCCATGTGATAAAAAAAGAAATCAATAAATTCATAAGAATGTAAGTCATTTTCCTATCCGGGCCCAGGTTTGACAAAAGCAATTCGGCGCGCAATAATAATCCCGTCCCTTCTTTAGAGGGGCGGGATAATTTAATAAAAATGATTATGAAAAAATTGAATTTAATCCTGGCCGGAATTTTAGCCCTATCGGTTCTTACCGGCTGCAGTCTTTTTAATAAGCCGCCGATGGACGAGTTAAATAAAGAGGGAGTTTATAATTACCGGAACGAAGGCTTGAAATTTTCTTTGGAGTTGACGGCCGAGTTTTTATATTATCAGACCCAAAGCAAGGACGCCGACGGGTATAGAGATATAGAATTTTTTGTCCCCACTTCGGACAAAAGCATTCCCCAGGAAGTTCCCGGATACGCAAAGCCGATTGTCATTAGGGCTTATGAAGAAGAAAAATGGAAAGAGCTGGCTGACAAAGAGAGAAGCAATGTAAATTTTGAGGAGTTGAAAGCCGGGAATAATAGAATCTATTTAATTAAGTTTTGGGACCAGGCACCGGCTGACTGGCAGGATAAATGGACCTCTAAAATGAGGGAGGACATTAAATCAAGCTTTAAACTGGACTGAAATTTGCCTATAAAATGGCCTCTCCCTGGCAAGCAAGGAGAGGTTTTTTAGTGATTGATTTTTGGCTAAAAATGTGTTAGAATTCAAATAGTTAAGCGCGTAAAGCGAGGAAAAAATAACAATAATATGTTAAATCCAACTCTGACCCAAAGGAAAAATGAAAATAAGACGACCATCGACGAAAGGGCGAAAAAACTTTTTGGAGTCATTTATGATGAAAAAGAAAAAGTTGAACCGGAAAACGATGAGCCAAAAATCAAGGTATCGGCGCTAATATCCAAAATGGCTTTTTTTTACGAAAAAATCAGATATTCGGTAGATTACAAGGACGAACACCTCTTAAGGAAATATTCCATTGAAAGAAACCTGAAGCGGCAGCTGGTCATCCAGGGGTCGATTGAAAAAAGAAAGGCCGGCGAAGTAGCCCGCCTGCTTCTGACCGAATTGATTCGGGCTGATTATCTTCCCAATAACAAAATCCCGGAAACCAAGATTGATGAGATAGCGGAGGTGATCAATAAATACATGAAATTAAACGCCTATTCTTTGAAGTCCGGCCGTCTTAAGGATAAAAAGGGGCTGACCGGCTGGATTATCGGCATCGCCGCTTCGGAAATTGAAGAGCGTTTGGGGCGGACTCTTTCCCAGGAGACTCTGATTAATTATATGTATGAGATTTTGAATAAAGATATTATCGTCTCCGACCAGAATTTTGAAAAAGACAAGGAAATTCAGATTTACCTTGGAATTAATAGGAATTATTTCCGCTTCGACCGAAACATGATGGAGTTCATCCTTTTTAAATATTTTAATGAAGGCTGGGGAGCGCCTGGCGACGAGCAAATAGCAAAGATCGCCAATAATCTCGAATTTCTAAAAGAGGCGATCGGCTATCAAATCGACCATCCGCTTTCAGCCCGGGTCGATAAAGTAATCGGGCGATATACCGTCTTTTTTTCCGTTTTAACTGAAGTGATTGAAGCCGATCCGATCGGCGCATATAACAAGATGAAAAACGAACCGTCCGAATTCGAAAAAACGATCAAGGCGGTTTGCGAAAAAAAGTATAAGGGCGCGAGGTCAAAACTTTGGCGGGCGGCAGTACGCAGTATTATTTACATTTTTATGACAAAAATGGTTTTGGCCTTTATCCTGGAGGTCCCGGTTACCCAGATTCTCGGCCAAACCGTTAACGCTTTTTCCCTGGCTATTAATATCGGATTCCCGCCCATCCTGCTTTTTATTATTGTTATGTTTACTTCAGTCCCTTCAGACGAGAATACGAAAAAAATAATTGAAGGGATAAAACAAATTACTTATGTTGAATTTGAGCGCCAGGAGCCTTACAAGATAAGAGTTCCCTTAAAGAAAAGCGGCAGCCTGAATACTTTTTTCGGGTTGATTTATATAATTACTTTTTTTGCCTCCTTCGGGTTTGTGGTCTGGCTTCTGACGGAAATAAACTTTAATTTTATCAGTATTACCATCTTCCTTTTCTTCCTGACCTTGGTGAGTTTTTTCAGCTTAAGGATCAGAAAGCGGGTAAGGGAGCTTGTGGTTACCGACCAAAAAGAGAACTTTTTGGGGCTTTTAGCCGATTTTTTCTATACTCCGATTTTAGCCGTCGGCAAGTGGCTTTCGGAAAAGTTCTCCCGGATGAACGTTTTTGTCTTTGTTCTCGATTTTATTATTGAGGCGCCTTTCAAAATTTTCGTAGAATTGACTGAAGAATGGACCAAGTACGTAAGGGAGCGCCGGGAGGAGCTGGGACAGTAATTTATCTAAGTATTTTTGGCTGCTCATTAGTGATAAATTCGGGAGTTAAGGAAAAAATTTACGGACAAAATTTCAAACTAATGTCTACTTTATACATAGTCGCCACCCCAATCGGAAATCTTGAAGATATCACTTTAAGGGCTCTGCGCATTTTAGGCGAAGTGGATTTTATTTTGTGCGAGGATACGAGGATTACCAAACGGCTTTTGGATCACTATAAGATTTCTACCCCGACAATCTCTTACCATCAGCATTCGGACTTAAATAAGATTGAGCATATTTTAGAGCTCCTTTCCCGGGGCAAAAGCCTGGCTTTAGTGTCGGACGCCGGCACGCCGGGAATTTCCGACCCTGGCGGGAAGCTCGTCCAGGCGGTGATCGAAAGGTTTGGAGCGGACAACGAGGATGGGTTTGGCGCTAAGAATACTGTCCAAATCGAATCAGTTCCCGGGCCGTCGGCCGTAACAGCCGCTTTGTCAATTTCCGGCATCCCGACCGATAAGTTTATTTTTCTAGGCTTTCCGCCGCATAAAAAAGGGCGGAATAAATTTTTAAAACGGATTTTTTTAAGCGAATATCCGGTCGTAGTATACGAGTCCAAGCACCGGATAATCAAGTTTTTAGAAGAGCTCAAAGCAATGGCCGAAGAGATAAAGAGAGAGGCGCCCGCCGCGATTAAGGAGAAGCCGTACCGGAAGGCTAAAGAGGAAAAAAAGAAAAAAAAGGAGATTACTTCTGTAGTAGTATGCCGAGAACTATCCAAAATGTACGAGACGGTTTATCGGGGGGAGACCGGCCATATTATTGAACAGATTAAAGGCAGTCCGGACGACCAAAAAGGGGAGTTTGTCGTAATTATAGCTTAGCCTATGTTAAAAATTGATTTACATATCCATACTGTCGCCAGCTTGCACGCCCAAAGCACTATTTTTGAGTATGTTAACCGGGCGAAAGAGCTGGGAATGGAAGTTATCGGTATTTCCGAACATGGGCCGGATTTGGAATCAAACCATGCCGACTATAATTATTTTAATACTATTTTGCGGATTCCTCATTGGATAAACGGCATCCGCCTTTTGAGGGGAGTGGAAGCCAATATTATTGATAAAGACGGCAATATTGACGTAACGGAAGAAATGTTAAAAAAATTGGATTACGTCATGGCCGGATTTCATAAGAACGCGGGATACGAGGATTCGGGTAAGAAGTTAAATACTAACGCGATGGTTGGGGCGATTAGGTCGGGAAAAATTGATATTATCACCCACCCATTCGTTACTTTCATTTTTCCGGCCGATGTAAGGAAAATTTCGGAAGAAGCCTGCAAAAGAAAAATCCTTTTGGAAATCAATTTAAGTTATATTCGAGAGCGCAAATTAAGATCGGATACGCTGGAAAATTTAAAGACAATAATTAAGACGGTTAAGAAATACAAACAAAAGTTGATTGTTAACAGCGATTCGCATAATGTTTGGGAATTGGGGGACGACTCTTCTTTGGATAAAATAAAGAAGAAGATCGGGCTGACGGATAATTTGATTATTAATAATTATCCCAAAGAATTGTTTAAACTGTTAAATATAAAGATGTAGATTAGACTGACTTTTTCGAGATAGATTAATAAATTAAATCAAGATGCCAAAATCAAAAAAATTCTATATTACCACGCCGATTTATTACGTTAATGCCAAACCGCATATCGGCCATACTTATACGACCGTGGCGGCCGATGTTTTGGCGCGCTATCACCGGCAAATCGGCGATAAAACATTCTTCTTAACCGGGACTGACGAGCATGGGGCGAAAATCGCGGAAAAAGCTGAAAGTGAAGGCAAAAACCCAAAAGAGTTTGTTGATGGAATTGCCAATGAATTTAAAAAAGCCTGGAAAGAAATGGATATTAGCTATGATAAATTCATCCGGACGACGGATGGGGATCATATCCGGGCAGTGCAGAACGCGATGCAGGTTATGTATGAAAAAGGGGATATATACTTAGGAAGCTACGAGGGGCTTTACTGCACCGGCTGTGAGCAGTTTAAGAATGAAAAAGATTTAATAAACGGCCTTTGCCCGGACCATAAAATCCCGCCTATTCATCTCAAAGAAGAGAGCTACATGTTTAAAATGTCAAAGTATGAAAAGGAACTTTTAAAGCTGATTGAAAAAGATGAACTCTTGATCCGGCCGGAAGGGAAAAAGAATGAAGTTTTGAGTTTTTATAAAAAGGAAGGCTTAAAAGATGTGTCATTTTCCCGGAAGAATGTAAGCTGGGGAATACCTATCCCTTGGGACAAGAGCCATACGATTTATGTTTGGGCGGACGCTTTTTTAAACTATTTGACTGGCCTGGACTGGGACGGTTCTTTGGGGAAGGCGCCGGAAATGTGGCCGCCCGACGCTGAATTAATGAGTAAGGACATCTTAAGAGTGCACGCGACGATTTGGCCGGCCATGCTAATGTCCTTGGAGCTTTCCTTGCCTAAAGAACTGTTCGTGCATGGATACTTTTTGGTAAGCGGCGAAAAAATGAGTAAATCAGTTGGCAATGTAATTTCGCCCGAGGAACTGATTAGCCGCTACGGCGTTGACGCGACCAGATACTTACTAATGGCCGCCGCAGTTTTTGGGAACGACGCCGATATTGGCTGGAAGTGGCTTGATGAAAAATTTAACGCCGAGCTGGCTAACGGGCTCGGGAACTTAGCCGGACGGGTGGCTACTCTTTTGGAGAAAAATAAGATAGAATTAGATATAGCCGGGTATGAAGATAGGGAGCTTGCCAAGAACTTCGGCAAAAGAATGGAAGCGCTGGCGCTGGATGACGCTTTGAAGCTTGTTCAGATAAAAGTCAGAGAAACGGACGAGTTTTTAAGCTCCCGGGCGCCCTGGAAGTTAAAAGATGTTAAAGAAGTGAAAGAAGTTTTGGAGCCGGCGGCGAAGAATATCATTGCCATCGGAAAATTATTGGCGCCTTTTATGCCGGAAGTGTCAAAAAAGATAGTCGAACAATTCAGCCAAAAACAAATAAAAAAACAAGCTTCACTATTTCCGAGAGTCAATTAATTTATTGGGTTAAATGCGTCATGTTTCCAGCCAGGGACATGATTTAACACTTCTATATTATGAGCGGCTTTGATATCTTTCTCATTCTCGTCATCGCCGGATTTGCTTTTTACGGCTTGTTCCATGGTTTAATAAAAACTATCGGAGCGATTATCGCGTTAATCGTCGGCGTCTGGATTGCAAATTTATTTTATCTTCCAGCTTATGATTTGGCGAAAAAAATATTTTTCGGCTTTGATACTTTAGGCCATGTTCTAGTTTTTATGGTTCTTTTCGTAATAGCTAACCGGCTGGTTAATTTAGTATTCGTCCTTATCGAAGGAAGTTATAATTCGCTTTTCTTCATTCCGTTTTTAAAAACAATCAACCGATTGTTAGGCGCGATTTTCGGCCTGATCCTTGGCGGTTTGATTGTCGGCTTTTCCTTATATGGGTTAGAGCAGGCAGGATTTTTAAAAAGTTTTTTAGCCCCTTATTTAGAGGGATCGCAGATCGCTCCGCCCCTTCTGAAATACGTTGGAGTTATTGTCCCGCTCTTACCAAACCTTTGGAATAAAATTATCGGGGCTAAGGATATGAAAAAACCCGACGCTATTAATTTTAGCAGCGTAAAACTGGAAGACTTTAATTTGGATAAGATAAAAACTACCGGGCAACAGCTGAAGGAAAGCGTATGGAACACCTCAAAGTGAATTTAAAAAAAATACAGAAAAACGAAATTGACAGGATTGTCAATTTTTTAAACCGTGGAAAGGTAATTGTTTATCCGACGGATACGATTTACGGATTAGGGTGCCTCGCGACCGATAAAAAAGCCATTAAAAAAATTTATAAAATTAAGAAGCGGGAAAAGGGAAAGCCCATGCTTATCTTAGTTAGCAGTCTCGCGATGGCAAAAAAATATTCCCGGATCAATAAGGCGCAAAATAAGTATTTAAAGAAAATCTGGCCCGGACCGGTTTCGGTCGTGCTTGAAAAAAAGAGAGGCCTGCCCCGGGAATTGTCCGGCGGTCTAAAGACGCAGGCGATGAGGCTGCCTAAAAATGATTTTCTCCTTAAAATAATTAGAAAGCTCGGAGCACCTATCATATCCACCAGCTTGAATTTAAGCGGCAAAGCGCCGGCCAAGGATGTCCGGGGGATAAGCCGGATATTTAAAAAAGAAAAGCCGGACTTAGTAGTGGACGGCGGAAAGCTAAAAGGCCGATCCTCAAAACTCATTGACTTAAGGGATGTTAAAAATATTAAAATTATCAGGAAATAATATATGTTCATCGATACCCACGCCCATGTAAATTTCCGCGCCTTTAGGGAAGACGCCGACGAGGTGATTAAACGCGCCTTGGAAAACGATACCTGGATGATTCTGGTTGGCTCCGAATACCGGACCTCGAAGCGGGCGATTGATTACGCCAATAAGTTTGAGAAAGGCGTTTACGCCGCTATCGGCATCCATCCGATCCATTTGCACCCAATGGAATTTTCAGAAGAGGAAGAAGAAATGAGCGCTACCGGAGAGGAATTTAATTTCGATATGTATGAGAAGCTGACGACTTTCGAGAAAGTTGTGGCAATTGGCGAAATTGGCCTGGACTATTTTCATTTGCCTAAAACGGGCGACCTGGAGGAGGTGAAAGAGAAACAAAAGAAAGTATTTCTTGAACAAGTCATCTTGGGAAGGACAAAAAATTTGCCGGTGATAATCCACTGCCGGGACGCACATGACGATATGCTCGCGATTTTGAAAGAGTTCAAAAGGAAGAATAAGGAGCTTTTTCCGGCTGACGGGCGGCCATGGGGCGTGATGCATTGCTTTTACGGTTCGGAAGATCTAGCTTGGCAGTATTTTAATTTAGGGCTATTAGTCTCTTTTACTGGATTGATAACCTTTAACCGCCAAAATGACGAGCTCTTGCGCAAAGTACCTTTGCATAAATTTATGGTAGAGACCGATTGTCCCTTTATGGCGCCGGAGCCATTCCGGGGAAAAAGAAACGAACCGTCGCTCGTAAAATACGTAGCGGCGCGGATTGCCGAGGCAAAAGGTTTGACAATAGATAAAATTGCTGACGTAACTACAAAAAATGCCCGTGAATTGTTTAATATTTAAGGCAAGAAAGCGGTTGAAACGTCAAAAAAAGTATTGACTTATGTCTTCATTTGATATTAAATATAGAAGAGAGAAGTATGAATGAAGATGACCAAACTCCACAAGGATTGGATGATTCTAAAAAGAAATCCAAAGAAAAAGCCTGGTGGACGCCAGCGCTAATTTTATTTTTCCGGTTTTCTTCCTGGATTGCCTTTCCGGTTCTAATCGGGGCGTTTATCGGCAACTGGGTTGATGATAAATATAACGGCGGAAAATCTTTTTACCTTTTTTTCCTGATCGGCTTATCGTTTTTCGTTTCCATGTTCGGTCTGGTCAGGGAAGCCGGGAGGGAATTTAAAAGGATTGAAGAGGAAGAGGATGAAAAGAAAAGTAAAAAATAAATATTTGGCTATTAGATATTATGCCTGAAGTTAAGGAACAACAAAATAACGCGGTACAGCACGAGGGAAGCGCCCAGGCTGTCGAAGCAGTGAGTAATACCGAGGCTCAAAGCAGTAAAGAGGGGAGTGCTGGGACCGGCACCGAGGCGCAAGCCGGAGGCAAAGAGGAAATTGTCACCGAAAACACGCTGTTCGCCGAGCCGATTATTCATTTTAAAAATTTTACCATTACCAATTCGCTTATCAATTCCTGGGTGGCGATTTTCATAATTTTAATTTTAGCCGTTATTGTCCGTTTTAAAATCAAGGCCATACCGCGCGGCATCCAGAACGTTTTTGAGATGGTTATTGAAGGGTTTTTGGGAATCTTTGACTCGGTTACCGGATCTAGAGAAAAATCCCTAAAATTCTTTCCCTTAGTATTCAGTTTTTTTATATTGATTTTAATCAATAACTGGTTAGGGCTCCTGCCGGGCGTCGGTTCGGTCGGACAGGTAGTTTCCGAGCATGGTGAAAAAGTATTTATTCCGTTTTTACGGGGCGGCACGGCTGATTTGAATACGACTTTAGCTTTGGCGATTATCGGCGTAGTAGTTTCGCACATTTTCGGCGTCATAGCTTTAGGCTGGTGGGAATATCTGAATAAGTTTATCAATATAAAAGCCTTTTTAGAAATCCCGAAAAAGATAAAAGAAGATCCGACTGTTTTGGTGGTGAATCCGATAAAAGCTTTGGTGGGCCTAATAGAAATAATTTCCGAACTGGCCAAAGTGGCAAGCCTTTCTTTCCGGTTATTCGGCAATATTTTTGCCGGCGAAGTGCTTCTAGCTTCTATGGCCGCTATTTTAGCTTTTGTTTTGCCGGTACCATTCATGTTTTTAGAAGTAATTGTCGGGTTGATCCAGGCTTTGATATTTAGCATGCTGATCTTGGCGTACTTGACCATGAATACCACTTCGCACGAAGAAGAGCATTAATTAATTATTATATTTAAAGTAATTCTATGGATGGAGTAATGTTAGCAAAAGCTCTAGCTATCGGCATCGGTTCAATCGGCCCTGGCCTAGGAATCGGATTTATCGGCGCTAAAGCTATGGAAGCCATCGGACGCAACCCGGAAGCTTCGGGAAAAATTTTAGTCCCGATGCTTTTAGCCGCCGCGTTTGCCGAAGCTATCGCTATTTACGCTTTGGTTATCGCTTTTTCGATCAAGTAATAGTAGTTTTACGGACTGCCTCCCGCCAACAAAAGTGGGAGGCAGAGGTAAGACTATTAATCAATTGTCAATTAACAATGTACAATTATCAATTGAAAATTGAAGATTGATAATTGAAAATTGAATTTATGGATTCACTAATTGAGACTTTTCACATTGATTTAAAACTGCTTTTAGCCCAGGCCATTAACTTTGCCATCGTCTTAGCCGTGCTTTACTATTTGATTTTGAAGCCGATTATGAAAACTATGGGCGAACGGACGTCAAAAATAGAAAAGAGCCTGGCCGACGCCGAACGGATTGAAAAGGAATTAAAGAAGACTGAAGTTGACCGGAAGGAAGTACTCGCCCGGGCGAAAAAGGAAGCTAATGATATTATGGAGAAGACCGCCGCGATGGCCGAAGAGAAGAAAAAGGAAATGATTAACAAGGCTCGGGAAGAAATCGGCGTGATAATCAATAAGGAAAAAGAAAAGATGCAGTTTGAAAAAGAAATCACTCTAAAAGAAATCCGAAAAGAAATCGGAGAATTGGTAGTTTTAGCGGTAGAAAAAGTATTAAATAAAAAGGTGGATTCACGCGAAGATAAGGAGTTAATTGAGAAGATGGTTAAGGAAACTAAAGGGATTATAAATAATTGACAATCTACAATGATCAATTATCAATTGCGATAGTATGAAAATTTCCGCCAAACAATACGCGCTTGCGCTCTACGAAACCATCCAGGGGAAAAAGGACGGCCAGGTTATAGATGCCTTGAAAAAATTTGTTAAAATGCTCGCTAAAAACAACGATTTTAAAAAAGCTAAAGATATTGCCCGAGAACTGGATAAGATATATAGGAAAGAAGAGGGAGTGCTAGAGGCCGAAATAACGAGCGCTAATCCGCTAAAAAGGGAAATGGCTAATATGCTAAAGGAGTATGTCGCAGGAATTAGCGGAGCGAAAAAAGTGGAAATGAAGGAAAGCGTCGATAAGGATATCTTGGGCGGCGTAATTATAAGATATGAAGACAAAGTAATTGATGGAAGTTTAAGAAATCGGCTAAGTGAACTAAAAAGGGATTTAGCTAAATAATTACCTCATAAATAATAATATGGCAACAAAAGATTTTATTATCGAACAATTAAAAAATGAAATTTCCGGTTTTAAGGCTGAAGCAAAAAAGCAGTCAGTCGGCACCGTTATTGAAGTCGGGGACGGCATCGCGCGCATTTCAGGATTGTCCGACGCTTTGGCTTCGGAAATGCTTGAATTCGTCGCCGGATCCGGAAAAAAAGTCTACGGCGTGGTATTTAACCTGGAGGAAGATAACGTCGGCGCGGTAATTTTAGGGGACTATACGGAAATTAAGGAAGGGGACCAGGTAAACCGGACTGATAAGATTTTGTCCGTGCCGGTAGGCGAGGGCGTTGTCGGCCGGGTGGTGAACGCTTTGGGCGAACCGGTGGACGGCAAAGGCGCCATCGAATCCAAAAATTTTTATCCGGTGGAAAAAATCGCTCCGGGCGTTATTACCCGCGAATCAGTCAAACAGCCGGTCCAGACCGGAATTAAAGCCATTGACGCCATGATCCCGATCGGCCGCGGACAGCGCGAACTCATCATCGGCGACCGCCAAATCGGTAAAACCGCGATTGCCATCGATACGATTATTAACCAGAAGGGCCAGAACATGAAATGCATTTACGTAGCGGTCGGACAAAAAGAATCCAAAGTCGCTAATATCGTCGCGCGATTAGAAGCCGCCGGAGCCATGGATTACACAACAATAGTTTTAGCCGGCGCTTCTGACCCGGCGTCTCTTCTCTATATCGCCCCTTACGCCGGAACTGCTATGGCCGAATACTTCTTAGATAAAGGCGAAGACGTTCTTGTGGTTTATGACGATTTGTCCAAGCACGCCGTCGCTTACCGCGAAATATCACTGCTCCTTCGCCGGCCTCCGGGACGGGAAGCTTATCCCGGCGACGTATTCTATTTACATTCCCGCTTGCTGGAAAGATCGTGCAAGCTAAATAAAGATTTTGGCGGCGGATCAATTACCGCTTTGCCGATTATTGAAACCCAGGCCGGCGACTTGTCCGCTTATATTCCGACTAACGTAATTTCCATTACTGACGGACAAATCTTTTTGGAAGGCGACTTATTCTACCAGGGCCAGCGCCCGGCTATTAACGCGGGACTTTCCGTATCCCGGGTTGGCAGTTCCGCTCAAATTAAGGCGATGAAAAAAGTAGCCGGCCAGATGCGCTTAGACGCCGCCCAATACCGCGAATTAGCCGCCTTTGCTCAATTTGGTTCAGACTTAGACGCCGAAACCAAATCTAAGCTTGAGCTCGGAAAACGGCTGATGGAAATCCTAAAGCAAGACCAGTACGCGACCGTGTCAGTAACCCAGCAGGTATTAATTTTCTTCGCGCTGATTAATGGCTATGTTAACGATGTAGCGGTAGAAAAAGTCAGGGAATTCGAAGCAGGCCTTCATAAATACGCCGCTACTAACGGCGAAAAGATATTAAAGGCCATTGAAGAGACTAAAGAAATCAGCGAGAAAGCGGAAAAAGACGTAAGGAAATTAATTGAAGATTATAAAGCGACTTTAAGTTAATATGCCGTCAACCAGAGACATAAGAAGAAGGATAAAATCGGTCGGGAACATGAAAAAAATTACCCGGGCGATGGAAATGGCTTCGGCCGCGAAAATGCGCAAAGCCATTGAAGCCGTACTCCGCACCCGGACTTACGCCAATTTAAGCTGGGAGACGGTTTTACATTTGTCTCAAACTTCGAACGGCAGTAACGGCTCCGAAGGCCTGCACCCCCTTTTGACGGCAAAGAAAAACGCGAAGCGTATTGGAATAATTTTAGTTACATCCAACCGGGGGCTTTGCGGCGGCTTTAACATGAATGTCATAAAAAAAGTCCACGAATCCATAAAAAAGCACCAATATATCGGCTCGCAAATTGAAATTGAACCGGAAATAATTTTAATCGGTAAAAAGGGCCAGGCGGTTGCCCGCTACTATGGCTATAAGCTCGGCGCCGAGTTCCCGAAAGAGGATTTTGTTACCGAAGTGAATGAAGTTATCCCGATCGCCAAGTTCGCAATCGATGAATATTTGGCCGGGAATTACGACAAAGTAATGGTTGGTTATACGGATTTTGTAAACGCCGCCCGCCAGGTGCCGAGAGTAAAGCAATTATTGCCAGTGGAAGTAGAATATGAAGAAGATCATCTCGGGATTGTCGGAGAGGATACGAGGGTAGGGATTGATAAAAAATTAATGGATGAGAAAAAGGAAAAGCACTTGGCTAAAGCCGAGAACGTTTATGATTATACTTTTGAACCCTCGCCCCGGGAAGTCTTGGACGAGATGGTCCCGCGCTTAATTGAGGTGCAATTGTTCCAAGCGCTCTTGGAATCAAATGCATCTGAACACAGCGCCCGGATGGCCGCCATGCACCAAGCGACCGAAGCGGCCGGCGATATGATCGACGAGTTAACGCTCTTTTATAACAAGGCGCGGCAAGCCGGCATTACCCGCGAGATCGCGGAAATTTCGGCTGGGGCGAATGCTTTGGTTGAATAGCTGAAAAAGAAAAACCCCCTGACGGACAGAGGGCTTATAAAGTGGTAAATCACGGGCGATGCTTTGGCGAATTTTACGCCATGGCACGAATCGCGGGGGCACTGGCTGGACTCGGCGTCATCTCTCCGAGGGAATTACTTCTTTGTCTTCGGGGACGCCAACAAACCAACCCAGGCAATGGATTGCATTAAAGGAGTCGTACGAAAATCCATCGGCGCCCAGGGAAGCTGCCTCTATGAAAGCCTCACATTCCGAAAGCTTAACCACCGGTTCGGGAAATTTAGTGCAGTACTCTCCTATCGCCGCACTTTTTTCCGAAAGGTAAAATCTTCCGCCGGGCTTGATCTTACTAAAGGGCGTTTTTGAAATCTCCATTATCTTCACCTCCTTTCTGTGATGTAATAAAGAACATTAGGCTAGTAAGCTTATAATATTTTATATAAAATGTAAATATAGATGACTTAAAAAATATGGCAGAAAAAACAATAGGAAAAATCAAACAAGTGATCGGCGCGGTAATTGACGTCGAATTTCCCGGAGAACTTCCGGAAGTTTTTAACGCGCTGGAAACCACTAACAACAAAGGGGAAAAGATTATTTTAGAAGTCCAGCAGCATACCGGCGGCAATACAGTGCGCGCCATTGCCATGGGCTCAACCGACGGCGTAAAACGCGATACAGACGTTATAAACACCGGCGCCGGAATAACCGTCCCGGTAGGTCCGGAAACTTTGGGGCGCATCTTTAACGTTTTGGGTGAAGTAGTAGACGGCGGCAAAGAAGTAGTAACCAAAAAACGCTATCCGATCCACCGCCCGGCCCCTTCGTTTGCCGAACAGTCAACTAAAATTGAAATTTTAGAAACCGGCATTAAAGTTATTGACCTAATCTGCCCGATCGCCAAAGGCGGAAAAGTCGGAATGTTCGGCGGCGCCGGCGTAGGAAAGACTGTTATCATCCAGGAATTAATCAATAACATTGCCAAACAGCACGGCGGTTATTCCGTCTTTGCCGGAGTCGGCGAACGGACCCGGGAAGGAAACGACTTATATCATGAAATGAAAGACTCGGGCGTAATCGATAAATTGTCCATGGTCTTTGGTCAAATGAACGAACCGCCGGGAGCCCGCGCCCGGGTGGCATTAGCCGGCCTCTCCATTGCCGAATATTTCCGTGACGAACAAAATCAGGACGTACTCATGTTCATCGATAATATTTTTCGTTTCACTCAAGCCGGTTCCGAAGTATCGACGCTTTTAGGCCGGATGCCTTCGGCCGTAGGCTATCAGCCGACTCTAGCTTCGGAAATGGGAGAATTACAAGAACGGATTACCTCAACCGATAAAGGCTCGATTACTTCGTTCCAGGCGGTTTATGTTCCGGCTGACGATTTAACCGATCCGGCCCCGGCTACGACTTTTGCCCACCTTGATTCAACTATCGTACTCTCCCGCAGTCTGACCGAATTGGGCATCTATCCGGCCGTTGATCCGCTCGACTCTTTTTCCATAATCTTAGATCCGAAGATTGTCGGCGAAGAGCATTACAAAGTATCTTTGGGAGTGCAGAGGGTGTTGCAGCGCTACAAGGATTTGCAGGATATTATCGCCGTACTGGGAATGGAAGAGCTGTCAGACGAAGATAAAACTATCGTGGCTCGGGCGAGAAAAATCCAAAGATTTTTGTCCCAGCCCATGAGCGTGGCCGAAACTTTTACCGGCCGGCCGGGTAAGTATATTAAGCTCTCGGACACTATCCGCGGCTTTAAGGAAATTTTGGACGGCAAGCACGACGACAAGACTGAAGGCGATTTCTACATGCGCGGCGGGATAGAGGACGTAGGAAAATAATTTAAGACAAGCCATGGCAGGCGTTCAATCGCGGATTTTATGCGGCGCCAGGATAATCAATAAATAAGCCATCAATATGGCCGATCAAAAAACTATACAATTTGAAATAGTCACCCCGGAAAGGGAGCTGTTAAAAGAACAGGTAATCCAAGTTACGGTTCCGACCAAGTCCGGGGAAATTACGGTTTTGCCCAACCACATCCCTTTAGTTTCAGTTTTAGTTCCGGGAGTGATTGAAGTGAAACTGGCTAACGGAAATTATGAAGTAATGTCGGTTTCCGGCGGTTTTATCGAAGTCTTGAAAGACAAGGTAGTGATTTTAGCCGATACGGCCGAGCGGGCCGAAGAAATTGATATTTCGCGCGCCGAAGAAGCAAAACAGCGGGCGGAGAAGACCCGGGAAAATCTCGAAAGATTTGATCAGGAGCAATTTGCCGATATTGCCGCGAAGATTTCTAAAGAATTGGCGCGCACCCGGGCGGCGAACAGATGGAGAAAACTAAGAGAGAACATCAAATAAAACGATTCAATTTTTTAAGACTTTTAAAAACGGCCCATTAATTATCGGGGCTGTTTTTTTGTAATATCCATCATCCTCGCCCGTCATCATAGGCAACAATAGAATAATAATTAATAAGTCTCTGAATTAAATAGCGGAGAAATTAATAGCAAGGAAGCAAGGTGAGAAAATAAAGGGGGCGCTGTTTAAAGATGAGCGAAATTTATATGAGAAATAAAACACTTTTGTCAGCATTGGGAGCAGTAATGATTGTTGGCTTGTCGTTAGGATTGGTTCCGGCGGCTTTGGCCGCCACTCCGGTTCTTACCGCTATCAATCTGACACCCGCGGTAGTAGCCGTTGGTGCGACCCACCAATTTACGGCCTCGCCTTTAGACCAATTCGGAAATCCAATTGCGGCGACTCTAACCTGGACATCAAGCAATACTACGGTAGGAACAGTTAACGGAAGCGGTTTGTTTAGCGCCTTAGCGGCTGGGCCTGCCACCGTAACCGCTACGAGCGGTTCGGTAAGCGGTACCGCCGGAGTATCGGTTACAAGCATGCCAGCCGGCAACAATGGCCATGAAGAAGAGAATGAAAATGAAGGAAATGAAAACGAAAGGGATCATAATAATCAGGGCGAGGAGAGTCATGAAAATGAAATGGAACATCATAACTGGCGTGATTGGGGTGAAGATGGAAATGGAATGAACCATCAGAATCCGAATGTAAGCTCGGAATCACCTCATCAAGACGATTAAGCGCCTGTATTGCCCGAGTTTGACCGAAAAACCAAAGCATAAAACACTAATGCGGCTATAAGCATTGGTGTTTTTATATTGACTTTTTGTTTTTTTAGTAATATATTATTTAATAGTTTAATTCAGGTAATAATTTTTTTGTATGGCTCATAAATGCAAATCTTTGGTTATTCATTGCATGGATTTCCGGCTGGTGGAAAGTATCCGCGACTGGATGAAAAGCGAGGGAATGCTTTGCGACGCGGACGTAGTATCTTTAGCCGGAGCCGGAAAAGAACTTTTGACTGATGGAGCCGGACGGGAGATTTTATTAAAACAAATCGAACTGTCGGCTAAATTGCATCACGCCACACAGGTAATTTTACTCCACCATTCCGATTGCGGCGCTTATAAGGCTAGTTATACTTTTAATTCTTTTGACGAAGAAAAGGCCCGGCACTCCGAAGACATGACTAAAGAAGCGGAAATAATTAGAGAAAAATTTCCGGAAATGGAAGTTATTAAAGTGCTGGCGATCATGAAAGACGGGGAAGGGAAAGAGGTGGAATTTGAGAAAATGTAAGGTTTTCAATAGTTAAGTTGGTTTAGGAGGTTGACGGGAAGATAATTTAATGGTATATATGCAACAAGTTCGTAGGCGGTCTACGGGCTTGTTTTAGAATAATTGGACTGCACATTCAAATCGGAGGAATAAGAAGTGAAAAAACATTCCGCATCTGCAACTATAACCCATCCAGCTTATCTGGATGAAGTTTGGACGGGTCAAAACGGAAACGCTTTTCTTAAGAGCCTGAAAGCTCATGGCTTTTCCGAATCGTTCCCTTGTGCCAGGGGTTTTTTCGAAGCTTTTGCAAATGTACCGGAGGGGATTGTCTGCTCTGATGAAAGAGTTAGAATCCCCAGGATGGTAACCCTCGACTTTGTCGCCCAGCTCTTGTTAGCTGACGAAGAAGATCTGGATAGGTTTGTGCATGTTTATAAAGGAAGGTTGCCGCTCATCTTCAGCCACAGCAACTGTGGCGGCTCCCTGGCGAAATACGAAGAACTCCGGCAATTCGGAAACCTTCCAAAAGGTACGCACCCTGATGATGTGGCAATTGCCCATACCCAAAAGCTGGGTCGTGAACTTGAGTCTCACTACAGCCACCTCGTCATTAATGATGCTCCTCACACGGCCCGGGGGGTGTTCGTGGACGGAACCGGGAGATTGGATAGCTGGGCTCTGGACGCGCCGCCGTTCTTTAAGTCCAGCGCCGCCGGATGTGGGTTGAGCCCCGAATTTATCCTTAAGGAGGTAAGCACAATTTGCTCTATTGCCCGGGGCGGACACAGCTTTGGCGCCCGGTTTACGCCTGACCGGCCATTCTACGTGCTGGTTACCGCGAAGGACGATCGGCAACGCAAGGCGCTTCACGACCTCTGTGAAGAGGTTGCAGAGGCGCATAACGGATGTGTCAAGGTCGGTTCGTGGTCGCCGGAATAACCCGGAGAGCGCAACCATATTTAGATCGCCGCGGAAGCAAGGAGCTCCGCGGTATTTTTTTGGTTTTGGTGAAAAAAATTTGGCTAATATTTAAACAAAATTAGCTTCTAAAAAGATGGGAAAGAAGGGGCTTGACAAAGGCTGTTCTTGTGCTAAAATATGAACACATTTAGCAGTCTATTGGCTTAAGTGCTAATAGCTGTTTTCGAAAATATTAATTATTTTTTGCCTGGGCATGGAGCGTAATGCTGCATGTCCCCGGGTATTGAAACTATGAATATCAAACCTCTGCACGACAACGTGATTGTAAAACCAATCTCCGAAGACGAAGTGACTAAATTCGGATTAGTCATCCCGGAAACGATCGACAAGGAAAAACCGGAAAAAGGCGAAGTGATTGCTGTCGGCGCCGGAAAAATTCTAGATAACGGCCAGCTCGCCCCAATGAGCGTCAAAGTCGGCGATAAAGTAATGTTTAAAAAATATTCGCCGGATGAAATTAAGATTGACGGGAAAGAAGTTTTAGTAATCAGTGAACGGGATATAATTGCAATTTTAGGTTAATAAATTTGATTATTAATTTTTAGCGTGTCATGCACGAATACTGCTCATGTCATGCACAATAAATAACTATGGCAAAACAAATAATTTTTAATGAAGAAGCCAGAGCGAAATTGAAAGCCGGAGTCGATAAGCTGGCTAACGCGGTTAAAGTTACTTTGGGACCCAAAGGACGGAACGTGGTAATTGATAAGTCTTACGGCGGACCGACGGTTACTAAAGACGGCGTTACCGTTGCCAAGGAAATCGAACTGGAAGATAAATTTGAAAATCTTGGCGCCGAAATGGTTAAAGAAGTAGCTTCAAAGACCAATGACACGGCCGGCGACGGAACAACCACCGCTACGGTTTTAGCCCAGGCTATGGTCGAAGAGGGGATTAAGCTTGTTTCTTCCGGCATTAACCCGATTGAAATCCGGAAGGGCATGGAAAAGAAAGTAGCCGAAATTGTCGCTAATTTAAAAAAAATGTCCAAGCCGGTAACTACTAAGGAAGAATGGGCCCGGGTAGCTTCGATTAGCGCGAACGACGCTGAAATCGGCCAGATTATTGCCGAAGCTATGGAATCAGTCGGCAAAGACGGCGTCATTACGGTTGAAGAAGGCCAGTCATTCGGCGTTGAAAAGGAAGTGGTGGAAGGCATGCAATTCGACAAGGGTTACGTAACTCCATACATGGTAACCAATGCCGAAGAAATGAAAGCCCAATACGACGAACCTTATATTCTAATCACTGACAAAAAAATCGCGTCAGTCCAGGAAATTCTTCCGATCCTGGAAAAAGTCGCCCAGTCTGGCAAAAAAGAAATCGTTATTATTGCCGACGATATCGAAGGCGAAGCTTTGACGACTTTTATCGTTAATAAGCTCCGCGGGACTTTTAACGTTCTAGGCATTAAAGCGCCGGGCTTTGGCGACCGGAGAAAAGCGATGTTGGAAGACATCGCCGTTTTAACCGGCGGAAAAGTAATTACCGAAGAACTTGGCTTAAAATTGGACAGCATTGAAATTACCGACCTGGGCAAAGCGAGAAAAGTAGTGGCGACCAAAGAAAATACCACTATCGTAGAAGGAAAAGGTGATCCGAAAGCGGTAAAAGATAGAGTGGCGCAAATCCGGAAAGAAATCGAAAACACTGATTCAGATTATGATAAAGAAAAATTGCAAGAACGTTTGGCTAAGTTAGCCGGCGGAGTGGCGGTCATAAAAGTAGGCGCCGCGACCGAAACCGAAATGAAAGAAAAGAAAGATAGGATTGAAGATGCTTTAAACGCGACTCGCGCCGCGGTTGAAGAAGGTGTCGTGCCTGGCGGCGGACTGGCTCTAGCCATTGCCGGAAAAGCCTTTGACGAATTAATGGAAAAGAAAAACGGCAACCCCGGAGCCCATATTATTGACCAGGCGATCTTAGAACCGATCAAGCAAATTGCCGCTAACGCCGGAAAAGACGGCAGTCTGATTTTATACAATATCATCCGCGAGCATAAACAGGGCAATACCAATATCGGCTATGACGCCGCCTTGGACAAGTTTGTGGATTTAATCGAAGCCGGAATCATCGACCCGACTAAAGTCGTACGCCTGGCTTTGGAAAACGCCGCTTCAGCCGCTATCATGTTCTTAACCACTGAAGCCGTAATTACCGACAAGCCGGAACCCAAAGACCATAATCATGGCGGCGGAGCCGGAATGCCGGGAATGGGCGGTATGGGCGGAATGATGTAATTTAGAGCCAATTTTATAGAAAAAGCATCTCGAGAGAGGTGCTTTTTTGTTGCCCGTTAAGCGGTTTTAGCGTATAATGGAATAAGATAAATTTTTCAAAAATATGGATTCCAAGCGCTACATCAATATTAATATCTCTACTATTACCCTGATAAAGGTGCTTATAATCGGCTTCCTGATTTATATTTTGTTTCTAATCCGGGACATCTTGGTTGTCTTTTTTATTTCCCTAATTTTCGCTGCCGCTATAGGCCCGGCAGTCGATTGGATGCAGAAGCGGAAAATACCGCGGACTTTGGGAGTAGTTTTTATTTACCTGGCCTTATTCATTTTAATCGGTTCAGTAATTTACTTAATCATCCCGCCGATTACCACCCAGATGAAAGAGCTGTCAGATAATTTTCCCCAGTACGTGGAAAAACTGGCGAATGGCACTTCCTTTTTAGGAGGGTACCAGGGGAATGTCGTTTCCAGCATAAAAGGCGCCCTGGACGCCATAAAAGATAATCTGCAAAATAACGCCGGCAGCGTCTTTTCCACCGTTTCTAATGTCTTCGGGAGTATATTTTCTTTCTTTCTGGCTTTAGTTATTACTTTTTACATGGCGGTGGAAGATAATGCCATGAAAAAAATCGTCCGTTCGATTGTCCCGTTTAAGCACCAGCCGTATGCCTTAAACTTAACCACCCGGATGCAAAAAAAGATCGGCCTTTGGCTAAGAGGGCAGCTGATTCTATGCCTCTCTGTCGGAGTTTTAGTCTATATCGGCTTATCAATCCTGGGCATAAAATACGCCCTGGTCCTCGCTCTAATCGCCGGCATAACTGAATTCGTCCCCTATATGGGGCCAATTATCGGCGCTGTTCCCGGAGTTATCATTGCTTTTTCGGTTTCGCCCATGCTCGCTTTAATCGCGGCCGCGTTTTATTACCTGGTCCAGCTGACGGAAAACAATATTTTAGTGCCGAAAATTATGCAAAAGGCTGTCGGCTTAAATCCGATCGTAAGCATCGCGGTTTTATTAATCGGTTTTCAGCTGGCGGGAATTGCCGGGGCGATCCTTTCCATTCCGGTAGCGACGGCGGCGAGCGTTTTTATCCAGGATATTTTTGATCACCGCCTGGCCGAAGAATAAAAAATTATTATGACTATTTTGATAAATAGAATAAATCAATGAGTTTTGGCGTAATTCATAGTATGATTGAGATTGCGAACCTCACCAAAAAATTAGGCAACAATACAATTCTTGATAATCTCTCTTTTTCCGTAAGAAAGGGGGAGATTTTAGGTTTTTTAGGTCCGAACGGGGCCGGAAAAACCACTACCATGAAAATAATTACCAGTTTTTGGGCGCCCACCAGCGGCCAGGTTTTGATTGACGGCGCGGAAGTCGTAAAAAATTCTTTAGACATCCGGTCAAAAATCGGCTATTTGCCGGAAACCGTGCCGCTGTACGAGGACATGAAGGTAAAAGAATATTTGAAATTCGTCGCTGAAATCCGCCGGATTCCCAAAGAAAAAACAGCCGGGCGGATAAAAGAGGTGGTTATGGCCTGCGGGTTAAAAGAGGTATATGACCGGCTGATTGACGAATTATCCAAGGGCTACCGCCAAAGAGTGGGGTTGGCCCAGGCAATAATCCACGACCCGCAGATTCTAATTTTAGACGAACCGACGACCGGCCTGGATCCCAACCAAATCGCCGAGATCCGGGAATTGATAAAAAATCTCGGAAAGGAAAAAACCGTAATTTTTTCCACCCATATTTTACAGGAGGTTGCGGCGGTTTGCGGCCGGGTAATAATTATTAACAAAGGAAAAATCGCCGGGGAAGGAACGCCCGAAGAATTAATGAACCGCGCCGGAGGGAGAGAACTGATTTACGTAAAAATAAAAGGCGCGCGCGAGTCAGTGCTGGAAAAAATTAGAGCTTTAGAAAATGTGATCCGCGCCGACGCGGCGGACAAAGAGGCTCTGGATATCTACGGCTATTCAATTGAACCCAAGCCGGGAGTTGATCTGCGCGAACAATTATCAAAGACGGTTATGAATAACAATTGGAGTATTTTGGAATTCTCCAAAAAATCAGCCACCCTGGAAGATGTGTTTAGGGAATTAACCAAGTAAGAGACAGGGCTGGCAGTTTGTCTTGCCGCCGGCTTTTATAAAAATAGGCGTAAGTATAAAAAAATGCTTAAAGAAATCGGCTGCAAAAATATATATATTTTATTTAAAAAGGAGTTATGGGCTTATTTTAATTCGCCGATTGCCTATATTTTTATTGCCGTATTTTTGGTTGCCGGAAACTGGCTTTTTTTCAATTCCTTTTTCATCTCCGGCCAGGCCAGCTTAAGAAATTATTTTTCACTTCTTCCCTGGATGTTTTTATTTTTAGCTCCGGCTTTGACTATGCGCCTTTGGGCCGAAGAAAAAAAATCCGGCACGATCGAGTTCCTTTTAACCCTGCCGGTTACTGACTCCGAAGCGGTTTTAGGAAAATTTTTCGGCGCTTTGTCATTCCTTTTTATCACGCTTTTACTGTCTGTAAGCGTCCCCATAAGCATCGCCTTTTTAGGAAGCGTTGATATGGGGCCGGTAGCCGGCGGTTATTTGGGCGCTCTTTTTCTAGGAGGATCATATCTGGCGCTCGGACTTTTTATTTCTTCTTTGACGAAAAATCAAATTATCGCTTTTATTCTGGCCTTGGCGGCCTGCTTCTTGTTTTTTATGGCTGGGGCCGACTTTGCCGTTTCCAGCGCCCCGCAATTTTTACAGCCGCTAATGCAGTTTCTGGGGCTGGGCAGCCATTTTTATAATATCGCCAAAGGGGTAATCGATACCAAAGACATTATTTATTATCTGTCGTTTATGTTTTTATTTTTATGGTTAAACGCCAAGATGATTGAAGCCCGCAAGTAGCAATAATTTTAGGATAAGCAGATATGGAAAAATTCGGATTTTATGGAAGATAAAAAATCGTTAATATGATGGACAAAGTTAAAAAGCTGAAAATCGCCAAAAAATTAAATCTTTCGGTTACGATTGTCTTGGTAATCGCGATTTTGGCGGTTATTAATTTCATTTCTTATAAAGCATTTTTCCGGTGGGACATAACCGAGTCGCATGATTTTTCCATTTCCAAAGCTTCAAAGACAACCGCTGGGGAGCTGGATGATGTAGTTAATATTAAGGCTTATTTTAGCAAAAATTTGCCTAGCCAATTCTTGAATTTAAAGCAAGAAGTGGCCGATATTTTGAGCGAATACCAAAGCTACAGCCAGGGAAAAATTAAGGTGGAATTTATCGATCCTGGGAATGACGAGGAGATGAAGAATAAATTATATCTGGCCGGCATTCCGCCTCTGCAGCTGAATGTTTTAGAAAAGGATAAATATCAGGTGGTGCAGGGCTACTTGGGGCTGGCTATTAGCTACGGTGATAAAACCGAAGCTATTCCGGTGGTAAAAAGCTCTGATGATTTAGAATACCAGATTACCACGGCCATTAAAAAAGTGTCTGGCAAGGAATCGCCGGTAATCGGCTATTTAACGAGCTATGGAACCATTCAGCCGGAAGAAGCGAATACGGCTCTGGCGGAATTAAAGAAAATATATGAAGTCCAAAATATTGATCTTAAGGCCGCCGGCCAGATTCCCAAAGAAATTAAGACTTTAATAATCGCCGGCCCTAAAGAAAAATTTGGAGACAAGGAATTGAAGGCGGTCGACTCTTATTTGAGTGGCGGCGGTTCAATTCTTTTACTCATTGACGGGGTTAACGTCGGCCAGGGGCTAACCGCCGAAAAGAATGAGACTGGCCTGGAAAAGTTATTGGAAAAATACGGAATTAGGGCCAATACCGACTTAATCGCCGATCCGCAATCAGGAGTCGCTTCGTTTAACCAGGGCTATATCACTTTTTCCGTCGAATATCCGTTTTGGCCGAAGATTTTAAAGGGCAATTTCGATAAAAACGTGTCGGCGGTTTCTAATCTCGAAACCGTAATTCTCCCCTGGGTTTCGAGTATCGATGTAATTCCCGATAAGATGAATAAAGACAACAGAGTTTCTAATTTAATTATGAGCTCGGAAAAATCTTGGCGGGTTGCCGGCGACTATAACATCAGTCCGCAGGGAATAACTATGCCTAAAGAAGGCGCAGGCTCTTACAGCTTGGCGGTTTTAGCTTCCGGAAGTTTTACTTCGGCTTATGACGCAAAAAAAACCTTCAATTCAAAGATTGCGGTGGTTGGAGACAGTGATTTTATCCGCGAAAATTTTGCCGGCAACGCGCCCGACAATTTGGCCCTATTCCAGAACCTAACCGATATTTTAAGCCTGGATGAGGCTTTAATAAATATCCGGTCCAAAGGAGTAACCAGCCGGCCGGTCAAGGAGTTGAGCGAAGCGGGGAAGGCGGGGATTAGGTACGCAAACGTGTTTGGCATGACAATAATCATCGTCGGGCTGGGGGCGCTAAGGTATATAACAAGAAGGAGAAAAAGGCAGGTAAATAAGGATTTTGATAGTTTCTAATTTTTTATTCATGAAAAAAAATTTATACCTGTTGATATTATTGATAATTTTAGCCGGAGGCGCCTATTTATACGAGGGGCCTTTTCAAAAATGGAATGAATCGCGGAAGGCGCCGAAGAATTTTTTGAATACCATTAATTTTGAGTCAGCGGATAAAATAGAAATAATTAGAACCGAAAAGACCGAGGTTTTAAATAAAGACGGCGAACGCTGGAAATTGGATGATGGAAAATTCTACGCTTCTAGTGAAGCGGTTAGCGCCTTAAAGGAAAGCTTTCAGAAAGCCCAGTCGTCCCGGTTTGAAATCGCGAGCGCCAACAAAGAAAAAAAAGGCGATTTTGATTTAACTAAAGAATTCGGGACTGAAGTTAGAATGTCTTCGGGGGGCAAGGCGATTGGCGATTTTTTGATCGGCAAGCTTACAAGCGATTACATGGGCTCATATATCAGCCAGCCGGATAGCGCCGATTCGTACATGCTCCCAGTCGCGCTAGCCAGCGCATTCTCTCCTTATGAGTGGCGCGATTTGTCCATTTTTAAAATTTCCAAAGAGAAAATTGAAAAATTAAGATTCCAATATCCGGATCGGGAGTTAAAATTCGAAAAAAAAGACGGCGGGTGGCAGGTGGTTTCGCCGGAAAAATTTAAAGCCGAAGATACAGCCGTCGACGAGGCATTGGCCGCTCTTGCCGGCCTTAATGCTGAAGCTATCCCGGCCCAAAGTTTTTCCGGCACTGATTTGGAAAAGCACTTAATTATTGTCGAAGCCCAAGGATCCGAAGGAAATTTTACTTTAATGATCGGGAAGGACAACGGCCGCGGCCAATATTACGCTAAGCGCGGAGATTCGGAGAATGTCTATTTAATCGGCAAAGCCAACCGGGATTTGTTTGATAAAAAGATCGGGGATTTTAAATAGTAAACGGAAGACAATAAAGGCCGGCCAAGAAGCCGGTTTTTTGTTGCCGGTTACTTGTGATACAATAGTAAAAGAAAGTTAAATTTATGGGGATATCTAATTTTTTTAAAAGTGAAAAAAAGACCAACCCCGGCCTTTCCGGACTGGAAAAGCCTGAACGTTCGAATAGTCCGGAAAATCCCGACAGAAGGGAAAAATTAATAACGCTGGCGGCGGCGGCATTATTTTCCGGGCTCTGGGCGGGAAAAAGGGTGCGTGATTTGTATAAGGCCGGAGAAACAAAAGAAACGCACCTGGATTTGGATAAAGACTACTCTGCGCCCGTTAAAAGAGAAACGCCAAAACCGCCCGCTAAAAAAACTCCTGCCGCAGAGATTGACAGGCCGCCCGCCAAAGAAAAAGACCCGGCCTTGCGAGTATGCAAAAACGCCGAACTATGGCTTCGGCAGATTGAGAATTCCCCGGTTTGGCCGAAAAATTTATTCACTCCGGATTTATTTTTAGCCCAGGAAATGCAAGAATCGAAATTCGGACGTTTCTTAAAAAGCCCCAAAGGCGCCGTCGGGGTAATGCAGAATATGGGCATATCAGTTAAAGATGTTTTAAGATATTTGGGAAAGCTCCAGAGGAATACCAAATTAAAATTTGAAGGATTGGAAGATTTAGACGGCGAAGTCCTGGAAAAAGCGATGGAGATAATTCACGGCGAAGAAAAATACAGCCGCGCTTTCGGAAAAATATTCATGGCGGCGCTCGGTGACGAAAAATACGGCTATGCGGCGGGCAAGGCAGAAGGCCGGCAGAGCGAAGAAGATCGGGCAACGGAAAAAAGGAAAAGGATTTTGGCCGCTTATAACGGCGGCCCGTCGCTAAAAGGCTTGGACGAGGATGCCTGGCCGGAAGAATCAAAAAAATACGCCTACAAGGTGCTAAATTACGAAGAAAGGATTAGAAATATCCGGGAGGCTTTGGCCGAAACCAATGTTATTAATCCTTATGATGATGAGACGGTAAAGTATTTTGCTTTGATGATGGATTTTTACAAAAGCCAAAAAGAGAAATATCGGTTTATCGGCCGAACCATTGAAAAGATAATGAAGTCGCCGGCCGCCAAAGGAAAACAAGCCCTAGGATTCAGGTAGATAAGAGAGATATTGGGCTAAAAATTTTTATTGCGGGCAAAAAAATGCCGCCTTTTGGCGGAGTTTTTATTTGGGTGGAAATATGATACAATTAGGGGAGAAAAAAGGCTTAATCGGCCTTGATTTATCATTATCTTCAAAGCAATATGGCTTACGATTTAATATCAATTGGAGGGGCTACCGAGGACATAACTTTTTACACCTCCGAAGGCGTGTTAATGGACAATAAAAAGGATGTCTTAAGGCAGAAGCTAATCTGCTTTGAATACGGAGCTAAAATTAAGGTGGATCGCTCGCATACGACCTTTGGCGGCGGGGCGGCTAACGTCGCGGTGGCCGGCGCTAGGCTGGGGCTAAAGACGGCTCTTATCGCTTGCGTTGGCAATGACAGCCGGGGAGAAGAGATAAAAAAGAATTTGGCCGGCCAAAACGTGGATACCAGCCTAATGGAAACAACCGAAAAAAAGGAAACCGGCTTTTCCTTTCTCTTAACCGGGCCGGGAAACGAGCACGTGGTTTTTTCCAATCGGGCCTCAAACGACGAGCTTTCGATTAATAAAGACCATCTAACCGCGCTGGAAGAAGCTAAGTGGATTTATATTACCTCGCTGTCCGGGGAGTGGAAGCCGGTACTGGATAGCGTATTTATGGCCGGCCGGCCGAAGATCGCCTGGAATCCCGGCCACCGGCAGCTTTTAGAGGGTTGCGCGGCAATAGCGGAATATTTGAAAAAAGTTGAAGTTTTGATTTTAAACAAAGACGAGGCTATTGAACTGGTTAAATCGAATAAAGGTTATGCCAAAAAAGATAATGAGTTTTTAAACGATATCAGGAACCTCTTGAAAGTTATGATTTCACTGGGGCCGAAGATAGTCGTAATAACGAACGGCCGGCATGGGGCTTATGCCCAGGACGAAAAAAAATCATATTTTCAAAAAATTTTTAAAGAGGCAATCAGGCTGAATACTACCGGAGTGGGGGACGCTTTTGGGTCGTCTTTTATCGCCGGATTGCAAATCTATAAAGGAAATATAAAAAAGGCAATGCTTTTAGGCGTAAAGAATACGGCTTCGGTGGTCGCTCATTACGGCGCCCAAACCGGATTATTAACTAGAAAAGAAATTATATGAGAATTCCAATAGAAGTATCTGCCAGACACCTGCACTTATCGCCCAAGGACCTGGAAAAACTTTTTGGCCGAGGCTACAAGTTAAAGAAATTGCATGCCTTGTCCCAAAAGGGCGAATTCGCGGCCAGGGAAGAGGTAAAGATAGCCGGAAAAAAAACTAATTTGGGAGTAAGAATCGTCGGCCCGGCGAGAAGCAAGACGCAATTGGAAATTTCCGCTTCCGACGCCCACCGGCTGGGAATCTATCCGGCGGTTAGGCTGTCCGGCGATATAGAAAACACCCCGGGCTTTGAACTTATCGGCCCTAAAGGCAAAGCAGAAGTTAATAGAGGCATGATTATCGCCAAAAGACACCTCCATTTAAACCCGGCTGACGCCAAGAAATTGAGGCTCGGCCACCGGCATGTAATAAAAGTTAAGACCGAAGGCGAGCGGGAGGTGATTTTTGATAAAGTGGTCGTCAGGGTCGGCAAAAATTTTAAGCTCTCTTTGCATATTGATACCGACGAGGCTAACGCCGCCGGTCTTTGGAAGAAAAAAAATTACGGAAGATGGCTGCGGAGCTGATGAAATAAAAAGATGGCGTTTTATTTAGATTTACGATGAGTTAACAATTTTTATGCCGAATATTCTAGTCATCAACTCCGGCTCGACTTCAATAAAGTTCAAGGTCTTTGGCGATAAGGGAGAAAGCTTTAAAGAAGGGAGCATCGATAATGTTACCGATTACGATAAGGCGATAAAAAATATTTTAAGGCAGATCGGCGACTTTCGGGATATCGCCGGCATCGGCCACCGGGTAGTTCACGGAGGGGAGAAATTTTTCGAGCCAACGGTGATTAATGATAAGGTTATATCTGAATTGGAGAAAATTAGCGAGCTGGCCCCGCTTCATAATCCTTATAACCTGGCCGGGGTAAAGGCGGCTATTAATTTTTTACCGGATATTCCCGAGGCGGCGGTTTTTGATACCGGTTTTTACCGCGATTTGCCGGAAACGGCAAGTTTTTACGCCCTGCCTAAACAGCTGTCGCTGCGCTATAAAATCAGGCGCTATGGTTTTCATGGCATATCCCATGAGCTGGCCGGAATGGAAGGCGCGAAAAAGCTGGGTTTGGATTTTAAAAAAGCCAATCTTATAACCTGCCATTTGGGCGGCGGCTGGTCGGTAACGGCGATTAAAAACGGCAAAGCCGTTGATACTTCCATGGGCTTTACGCCAATGGAAGGGCTTATGATGATGACCCGTTCGGGCGATATTGATCCGGGAATTATTTTTCTATTGATGAAGCATCGCGAGCTTTTGGATGAAACCGACGATAAGGGAAGAATTATTATGGATTTTTCCCATTCCCAAGAAAACGCCGTTAACGTGCATGAAGAGGATTTAATGGCCCGCCGGGTAGAAAATATTTTAAACCAAGAGTCGGGGATTAAGGGCCTCACTGAAGGGATTTCCGACTATAAAGAACTTCTAAAAGCAGTCTCCCTTGGAAAAGAATCGGCAAAAACAGCCTTTGACATGGCGATTCGCCGTCTGGTAAAATACATTGGCTCTTATTACGCCATCCTAGAAGGCAATTTGGATGGGATAATATTTACCGGCCGGATCGGCGCCGGCAACCCTATGACAAGAAACTCGGTTATGCGCAAGCTAAAATTCCTAAAATGCCCGGGCATACCGATAGAGCCGAATGAAGAAAAGCTTATTGCCGATAAAGTCCGCGAATTATTAAAAATTTAAATCACATAAGCTTATGAGTTCAAAAACGAAAATTTTATTAGCCATTCTGGTAATTGCGCTAGCCGCCGGTTCAAGGCTCATAGACCACCCGTTTAACTTTACGCCGATTGCCGCGATGAGCATTTTTGCCGGCTGTTATTTTCATAAGCGCTGGGGCGTGCTTTTGCCCCTGCTCGCCATGGTATTAAGCGACTACATTATCGGATTTTACCACTGGCCGGTTATGATTTCGGTTTATCTCGGCGTCGCCCTATCGTATTATATCGGCTGGCAATTGGCCAGAAATAAAAAATGGCCGGGAGTATTGGGAGCCAGCGTTTTTTCCTCGGTATTATTTTTTCTTTTGACCAATTTTTCAGTCTGGGCTTTTTTTAACTGGTACCCCCACACCTTAACCGGGCTCTTGAACTGCTTTACCCTGGCCTTGCCTTTTTTCAGAAACAGCCTGGCGGGAGATTTAACTTATACTCTAATATTCTTCGGGGCGTTTGAAGCGGTGCTTTGGGCGGCCAGAGTCAATAAGAAAGCGCAATTGGCGGAGAATTCTTAAATTACCTATGGGACTTCGCATTTTAAGGGAAGTTTATAAGAGGAAGACCATAGTCAAGTTTATTTTTTCCGGCGGGACAGCGGCCTTTACTGACTTGGCGCTCTTATATGCTTTAACGAGCGTATTCGGAATCTGGTACCTTATATCGGCCATGATAGCTTTTGTCGTGGCTTTTTTTGTAAGTTTTTTTCTGCAGAAATTTTGGACCTTCCGGGATGGCGACAAAAAGAAAATGTACCGCCAGATGACTAAATATTTTATTGTTGGCGTCTTCAATCTGGGCATCAATACGATAGGCATGTATTTGACCGTGGATATTTTCCGCGTCTTTTATCTATTTGCCCAGGTGATAGTTAGCGCTTTTGTCGCCATAGAAAGCTTTTTAATCTATAAGCATTTTATTTTTCGAAAAGAAGGCGAATCATCCGCGGAAGAAAAAAAAGGACAGCGGATATTAATTGCCACCGGGCTTTATCCGCCGGACTTCCGCGGACCGGCGACGCTACTGGAGTCTTTGCCCGAAGCCTTGCGCGGCAAGGGATACGAGGTGAAAGTGCTTACCTATTCTGACGCGAAGGAGGTTGAGGGGGAAGCCGGATTAGTTTACCGGATTAACCGGAATCGAAACGGGTTTTTTAGGAGGGCCGCGTATTTGATTAAATTATGGCGGTTGTCCGACTGGGCTGATTTGGTCTACGCGACCGATGTTTACGGCGTTGGCTATCTGGTTAATTTTGTCTGCCATATCCAGAGGAAAAAGTATCTTATCCGCTTTACCGGCGACAGCGCCTGGGAAACCGCTTTGTTAAAAGGCGAAACCCAGGATTATATCAGTGATTTTCAAACTAAAAAATACGGGAGCCGAACCGAAAAATTAAAGGAAAGGAGAAAGAAAATAATGCTTGGCGCCGCGAAAATTATCGTTGACTGCCGGTTTATGGCCGATATCGCAAAAATTATCGGAGTCGGCGCCGATCAGATTAAAGTGATTTACAATTCTTTAAACACCGATAAATTTAAGGAAAGCCAGGCAAGGATAGAGGAAATCAAAAAACAATTCGGTTCAAATTCCCGGTTAATTATCGCCATCGGCCAGCTAAATCCGTGGAAAGGGTTTGACGGCATAATTAGGGTGATGCCCCGGGTCTTGGAAAGGTTCGGGCCGGACGCTAAGCTTTTGATCCTGGGTGAAGGGCCGGAAAAGGAGAAATTAAATGAGCTCGCCAAAGAAAAAGGCGTTTCGAAAAATGTTTTTTTCTTGGGAAAGATCGCGCATTCGGACATTATTAATTATCTTAAAGCCGGTGATTTATTTATCCTAAATTCCAATTACGAAGGCTGTTCGCATTTAATCCTTGAGGCCATGCACGCCGGATCGCCGATAATCGCTTCCCGGTCAGGCGGCAATCCTGAACTAATAGGCGGGGAAAAAGAGGGACTCTTAGTAAATTACAATAATGAAGAAGAAATTTTCAGAGCCTTATGCGAAATTCTTGGTAATAAGGAAAAAGCGGGCCTTTTAGCCCTGAATGCCAAAAATAAATCCGCGGAGTATCAATGGGAAAGGGTAGTAGGCGATACTATATGCGCATTCAAGGAGGCCTTATGAATAAAATAATTTTGATCAATCCGCCCTTTAATATCGCTAAAGACAATTATGACAGCTCGGTTTCGGTCGGGCTTTTATCCATCGCCACGTACCTTGATAGCCGGGAGTATGGCGTTAAAATAATTGACGGAGTAAGGCAGAAAAATTATTTTGCCGAAATCGAAAAATTAGCGCCGGACTGCGAATATTTCGGATTATCGGTTATGACCATGCAGATTCCGGAAGCTTTGAAGATTTCCCAAAGGATAAAAGAATTAAATCCCAAAGCTAAAATCATCTGGGGCGGAGCCCACCCGACTTTTTTTACGAAAGAGACGGCAAGCCATCCTTTGGTTGACTTGGCGGTTTTTGGTGAAGGGGAAAAAACAGTCGAAGAAGTGCTCTCTGGCCGGGTATTAAAAGAAATTAGCGGATTGGCTTTTAAGGAAAACGGCGCAATAACCGTAAATACGGCGCGAGAATTAACCGATCCTCGCGAAATGCCTTTATTTAACTGGGATTTAGTTGCCGGCGAAGTGCTCGAAAATTTGTATCTCATTCCATCCTTAACTTCAAGGGGCTGTCCGCACCAATGCACGTTTTGCATAAACGCGATTTTAAAAAATCGCTTTAGGCCCCGGTCTTCAGAACAAGTAATCCGCGACTTAGAAATTATCCAGGCGAAGAGCTATTTTAAAAATAAGAAAATAAGGTTTTGGGACGAGAATTTTTTCGTGGATATAAATCGGGCCAAATCGATCGTGGACGGGATGATTTCCCGGAGGCTTATTATACCCTGGGAAACGACGGTCCGGGCTAACTATCTTCGCGCCGGAATGATTGACGGCGAATTTATGGCCCGCATAAAGAAATCCGGCTGTTATCTTTTGTCTTTTGGCGCCGAGTCGGGGAGCCCGGCAATTTTAAAAAAAATAAAGAAAGGAATTACGCCGGAAGAAATTATTAATTCGGCCAAGATGTGCTTAAGGCATGATATTATTCCCCAGTATTCGTTTATGATCGGACTTCCCGGAGAAACTAAGAAAGACATGAAGATGACTCTTCGGCTGATAGACGAACTGTTATCTTTGAGCGATAAAGTGCAAATTCTCGGACCCCAGGCTTTCCGGCCATATCCCGGGTCTGAACTTTATTCCGAATGCGTTAAGTCCGGCTGGCGTTCGCCTGGCAGTCTGGAAGAGTGGGCCGAACTCGCGCGAAATGAATTAAGCTACCTGGCCGTTAAAAACTTTCCCTGGGTAAAGGACAAAAGCTATGTCGAATCAATGGAAGCTTATGTTCGTTTCGGCGCTCATAGCTTAAAAAGCTCCCTTGGTTCTTCGGTTAAGGCGGGTAAATGGCTAAAGCTCGGATTCGTTTTATTATGCAAACTGCGCTGGAAGCTGAAATTTTTTTATTTTCCCGTTGAATTCAAGCTGGCTAAATATTTTGTTGTTGGAAAATAATTTGAGCCTTAGACTGGACAGTAATGCAATCTCAATTAAGGAGCCTTAGCCTGTTATAGAGTAATCTTTATTAACCTTATGAAGATATTATCATTAAGCCTGGACAGTAATTATGCCAAACCTGATTCGCCGGTTTCTTTGCGGACCAAAGAATACGGGGCGCTGGCGGATCTTTACTGGGTTATTGCCCCGGGAGAAAGGGGCGCCAACCTGGAGCTAGGTGAAAAAGTTAAGGTAATTTTTTCGGGCGGGCATACGAAGCCAGTAAGGCTCGCGCGGATTTACCATATTGCCAGCCGGGTCATTAAGGAAAATAAATTCGATGTAATAACCGTGCAAGACGCATATTTTCTAGCCATGCTCGGCTGGGTTATTGCTAAAAGATTTGATCTGGGCCTGGAATTGCAAATCCACGGGTTTGAAAAATTTTTTGGACTAAGAAAAATTATTGCTAAGTTCGTTCTTCCTAAAGCCGATTCAATTAGAACTGTAAGCCAAAGGATGAAAAATTTTCTAATCAATAATTTTAATATCAAGGAAAAGGCAGTAACGGCTGTTCCGGTTTATTATGACGTAAAAAGGCCGGCCGTTCCCGAATTCAGGCATTCCGCGTCCGGCCAGCCGGATGGCGAAAAAGAAATTTTTGTATTTTTAACTGTTGCCAGGCTGGCGGCAGTTAAAAGGATTGATTCGCAGGTTATGGCACTGGCGCAAATTGTAAAAAAATTTCCCCAAGCCAGGTTATGGATTGCCGGTTCAGGTCCGGAGGAGAAAAGGCTTAAAGAACTGGCCCGGAAAACACAGCTTGAAAACTACGTCCAATTCTTCGGCTGGCAGGAGAATCCGGATGAATTTTATTCCCGGGCCGGCGCCTACCTCCTTACTTCGGATTCGGAAGGCTGGGGAATGTCGGTAATTGAGGCGGCGGCTTACGGACTGCCGATAATCATGACCGACGCCGGCTGCGCCGGAGAAATAATAATTAATGGAGAAAGCGGAATAGTAGTACCGGCCGGAAATACGCGTGAATTAATTAGAAGCATGGAATTGCTGATTAGTGATCCGGAGCTAAGGAAAAAACTCGGCCAAGGGGCAAAAGCGGCTTTAAAAAAATTAAAAACCAAGGAAGAAACTTTGAAGCTCTACAAAAAGAGCTGGGAGCGGGCAATAATAAAATAAAAAGCATTTATATCTTACGATATAACTTTCATTCGCTCGTCCCGCATCCCGCGGGGCTCGCTTATATCAATTATGAAAACTTTATCAATAGTCATTCCAGTTTATAATGAAGAAAATACGATTTTAAAAATTATCGGAGCTATTGAGTCAGTGGACCTGCGGGAGATTAACAAGCAATTAATTATCGTTGATGACAAATCAATTGACGGCACCAGGAAAATTCTGGAAGGAATAAAAGGAAAATACAAGGTAATTTTTAAGGAAGAGAATGGCGGAAAGGGAAGCGCCATCCGGACGGGTTTTAGGGAAGCCCAAGGCGACATAGTTCTAGTCCAGGATGCTGACCTGGAATATGATCCGGAAGAATATCCGAAGCTGATTTCTCCTATTTTAGACGGTAAAGCCGACGTAGTGTACGGTTCGAGGTTTATGGGAGGCGAGCCGCACCGGGTGCTTTATTTTTGGCATTCGGCCGCCAATAAACTGCTTACTCTTTTATGCAACATCTTCAGCGGCTTGAATTTAACTGACATGGAAACCGGCTATAAAGTTTTTACCCGGGAGGCGCTAGGAAAGTTAGCGCCCAGGCTTACCGCCAATCGTTTCGGCATTGAACCGGAAATGACCATCAAAATCGCCCGGTTAAAGCTTCGGGTTTATGAAGTGGGAATTTCTTACTCCGGCCGGACTTATGCCGAAGGAAAAAAAATAAATTGGAAAGACGGCTTTGCCGCCGTCTGGCATATAATCAAATACGGGATCATTTCTTAATATATGAAGCTTTTAGTAATAACCCAAAAGGTGGATATTAATGACGATCTTTTAGGCTTCTTTCATAAGTGGCTGGAAGAGCTGGCGGCGCGCTGGGAGAAGCTAACCGTAATCACCCTTGGCCAGGGAGAGACGAAACTGCCGGCTAATGTCCGGGTCTTAAGCCTGGGAAAGGAAAAAGGGGCGCCCAGAATGTTTAGAAAATCCATTTACACATGGAATTTTTTTAAGCTGATTATAAGGGAACGGAAAAATTATGACGCGGTTTTTGTCCACATGAACCAGGAATACGTAATCCTCGGCGGCCTTCTTTGGAAATTGTGGAATAAAAAAATCGGCTTTTGGTACGTCCATAAAAAAGTGAGCTTTAAACTGCGGCTGGCCGAAAAGCTGGCGGATTATATTTTTACCGCTTCCGAAGAAGGCTTTAGGCTGGGGTCAAAAAAAGTTTTGATCACTGGCCATGGTATTAATACGGAACAGTTTAGTCCGGCAAAAGCGGAAAGAAAACCAGAGGGCGCCTTTAAAATAATTTACGTCGGACGCATCAGCCCGATAAAAAATCAAAAGTTATTGGTCGAGGCTTTGGATATATTGGTGAATAAAAAAGGCATCACTGATTCGCGGATTAAATTTATCGGCGCGCCGGTTTATCCTGAAGATGAAGCTTACTTAGGACAATTGAAAGAAGCGGTTAGGAGGGATAAGCTGGAAGGGTGCGTGGACTTCATCGGCAGCGTCCCATACCGGGAAATCTCTAAATATTATGCCGAGGCCGATTTGGCCGTAAATTTATGCCCAACCGGCGGGATGGACAAGGCGGTTTTGGAAGCTATGGCCGCCGGGCTGCCGGTCATTGCCTATAATAAAGCTTTTGTTTCTTTGTTTGGACAATATGCCGGTCTAATGGTATTGGAAAATGACGACAAGATAGAGCTGGCAAAAAAAATAACGGCCCTGAAAATTCTGCCTTTAGGCGAGAAGATAGTTTTGTCGGAGCGCTTAATATCTATAGTAAAGGAGAGATACAGTTTGGGAAATTTGATTGAAAAGATAACCAAAAAATTCCAAAGCCGCGAATAATGATTGTATGGCAAAAAAAGTTGCGTTAATCTCTTTGTACGCCGGGAGCGCCCGGGGCATACCGCCCCTGGGGTCTTTGTATTTGGCGACAGCTTTAAAAAAAAAGGGAATAGGCGCAAAAATTTTCCATGCTGACGCCGGACAGCTCGAAGAACTAATTTCAAAAATCAGGAGCTATTGTCCGGATTTGGCTGGTATGTCGGTTTTTACCGGCCATTTAAATAAAAAGTATGTCCAATTGTCGAAAGAACTAAAAAAGGAAGGATACCAAACCGTTTGGGGAAACGCCCACCCTTCGCTCTTGCCGAATGAAGTGTTAAAAGAAAACTACGTCGATTTTATTATAATCGGAGAAGGGGAAGAAGCCTTGGCCGAGCTGGCGGAAAGCCTTGACGCCAGGGACCAATTCGCCCGGATAAAAAATCTTGGCTACAAAGATGATTCAGGCGGAATCCATATCAATCCCCGGCGGGAATTTTCCGATATTGATGAATATTTAATTGATTGGTCCCTAATAAATCTGGAAGAGTACATAATTCCGTATTTTTCCGGCCGCTTCCAAAGGACTTTGGCGGTTGTAAGTTCCCGGGGCTGTCCGTATAATTGCCAGTTCTGCTACAACCTGGTTTTTAATAACCGGCGGTGGCGGGCCCATTCTCCGGAAAAAATTGCCGCTAACCTGGAGCCGATAATAAAGAAGTACGGGATTGAAGCTATCCGGTTTCTTGATGATAATTTTTTTGTTGACAAAGAAAGGGCTTTTAAGATCGTAGAGGCGCTCGGTCTTCCATTTTCCGCCGACTGCCGGGTGGAATACATAACTGAAGATTTTGTCAGCCGGCTGAAATCGGCCAAATGCCTTGAGCTTACTTTCGGTTTTGAATCCGGGTCAGACAGAATTTTAAAGGAAGTAATAAAAAAGGGAACTGGCACGGCGGAAATTATCCGGGCGGTAACGCTTTTGTCCGGCTCGGGGATAATTGCCTCGGCTGGAATAATTTTCGGAGCGCCGACCGAGACTAAAAGCGAATATCTGGAAACTTTGAATTTTATCATCCGGCTTCTGAAAATCAATCCTAATCTGGCTTTTACCTGCGGATGGTTTCTGCCTTATCCCGGAACCGGACTTTACGAAAAATCCAAGGAACTCGGGTTCCGGCCGCCCCAGAGCATTGAGGAGTGGGATAAGTTTGACCGCTGGAGGGATGATTACGAGATGGAGTGGGTTGGCTGGGACGCTAAAAGAGCGGTAAAATACTCAAGGCGGTTTGTTCATCTTCTGGCCCTGGCTTATAAAAGGAACATCCCGATTTTAAAATCGCTGTTAAAATGGAGGGCTGGCCGCGCTAATTTCAGTTTTCCGCTGGATATATATATATTTTCCCGCTTGAGGCAAATTTACCTTTTTGAAAGCGGTGAAAAAGCCCATAACCGGATTATCAAAAAAATTCTCAATTTCATTATTAAATCCGCCCGCGCGGCGAAAAAAATATGACCCGGGAAAAATTTTTATTTAAGCATTTAGGCGCGGGAAAAATTCTTGATATCGGCAATTTAGGCGGAGGAGCCAGAATCCATAAGGAGATTATCAGCCGTTTTCCCGGAGCGGAGGTTTATGGCCTTGATTCGCAAAGCGCCGGCGGGCTCGGTTTTAGTTTTCCCAATCAAGCGGCCGGGCGGGCGGAAGACCTTCCTTATCCGGATAACCACTTTGATTTTATATATTTAGGTGAAGTTTTGGAGCATAGCTGGGAGCCGAAGAAAATTACCGACGAGTGCTTTCGGGCTTTAAAGTTTGGGGGAGTATTGGTTCTTGATACCCCTAATATTTATGCTCTTTCCCGGATGCTCCGTTATTTTTTCACCGGCCGGGACATAATCCTTGGGGATCCGGACCACAAAATATTTTTTTCCCGAGCTATGCTTTCAAATCTTCTCGATAAATCCGGATTTGATGTCTTAGATCTTTTGAGTGATGGACTCTGCACAATTAAATGCCGGAATTTTCGATTGCCTGGAATTGGGCCGTTTAACTATATGGGCGAGCACCTTCTTTGCGCCTGCCGAAAGAAATAATTTTAAGAGTCGGCACAATAAATATAGTAGTAATATGGAAAGCCAAAATAATGATCATTGCGTGCGTGATGCCGGCAAAAAAACATCATACGCCAACAACTTTAATAAGTATTGCGACCCTAATCGCTGGGCCAGCTACTGGCACCAAATAAACAGCGTTTTAGGTTGTAGGGCGGAAAAAGTACTGGAAATCGGGATCGGCGACCGGGTGCTGGCCAACTACTTAAAAAGTAATACTAGCATTGATTATCATTCGGTTGACGTTTCACCGGATTTGTGTCCGGATATCGTTAACAGTATTGACGACCTTAAGGATATAGAGGATAATTTTTTTGATGTGGTTTGCGCTTTTGAAGTATTGGAACACCTGCCTTATGAGAAATTTAATAAAGCGCTGGGCGAACTTTACCGGGTGTCCAGCCGGCATGTCATTTTAAGCCTTCCTCACTGGGGCCGGCATTTTTCTTTTGATTTCCGCCTGCCTTTTATAAAAAGGATAAGATGGCAGATAAAGCTCCAAATATTCGGAAAAAAGCATAAATTCGACGGCCATCATTTTTGGGAGCTGGGGAAGAGGGGCTATAGCCTGAAGAGGGTAAAAAGTGAGCTAGTAAAGGCCGGTTTTAAAATTGAAAAAGATTATATTGCCTTTGAGTCGCCCTATCACCACTTTTTTATTTTGAAAAAATAATTTATGAGATTTTCTTTAGTAATACCCGCCTATAACGAATCATCCAGCCTGAATTCGGCGATTAGTCCGCTTATGGATGAAATCGAGAAAGTTGAGACTGATTTTGAAATAATTTTAGTGGACAACGGTTCGACCGATGATACCCGGGAACGGCTGGCCGGATTAGAGAAAATTTTCCCCCGGCTAAAAACTGTAAGGGTTTTTCCGAATCAGGGATATGGAAACGGAATCCTGGCCGGCCTGAAGTCGGCCCGGGGCGAGATTATCGGCTGGACTCACGCCGATAATCAGATAGCCCCGGCTGATATCGTCCGCGCTTACCAAAAAATGCTTAATGAAAATCTCCAATTATGCAAAGCAGTTCGAAAAGAAAGAGAATCCGGCTGGCGCCGGACACAAAGCCGGGCCTATAATTTTATCTTTCACCGGCTTTTTAAATCCGGCCTTCGCGATATTAATTCGCCCCCAAAGATTTTTTCGCGTTCGCTTTATGAAAAAATAAATTTATGCTCTTTAGGCTGGTTTATTGATCCGGAATTGGTAATCAAAGCCCTTCGCGAAGGGGCGAAAATCGGAGAAGTTGAAATTTCCTGGAAACCCCGAGAAGGAAGCCGGTCGAAGGTATCTTTGACCGCCTCTTTGGATTTTTTATTCAACATGATAAAGTACAGGCTCAACTTTGATTAGAAAAAATATGGAAACAGAAAAATCGCTTGATGTCTCGCAAATCCCGGTGGTAATTTTCTGCGGAGGGCGGGGCACCAGGCTAAAAGAAGAAACGGAAATAATTCCCAAACCGCTGGTTCGAGTCGGCGGCAAGCCGATTTTGTGGCATATAATGAAAATCTACTATGCCCAGGGTTTCCGTAAGTTCGTCCTCTTAATTGGCTATAAAGGAGAGCTGATTAAAGAATACTTTTGCCGCTATCATCTGCATCAATGCGATTTTACCATCCGCCCTAAGGACAAGCGGCGTGAAATTATTTACCACAGCCTTCCGGCTGAAGACTGGGAAATTAGCTTCATAGATACTGGAGCCGACACCCAGACCGGTGCCAGGCTAAAAGGCGCGGAAAAGCTTTTGAAAGGCCGGCTTTTTATGCTTACTTACGGCGACGGGGTGGCGGACGTTGATCTTTCCCGGCTTTTGAAAGTCCATAACCAGGAAAAGAAAATGATTACTATCACCGGAGTTTTTCCGCCCAGCCGTTTCGGAGAAATAATTATGGAAGGCAATTCGGTGGTTGGGTTTTGGGAGAAGCCGCAGGTGCAAAGCGGGTATATTAACGGCGGATTCTTTGCCGTTAACCCGGAGATTTTTGATCACCTGGCTGGCGACGATTCATTGAACTTTGAAAAAGACGTTTTGTCCCGGCTGGCCAAAGAAGGAAATATGGCTGCCTGCCCGCACAACGGCTATTGGCAGTGCATGGATACGGTCAGGGACATGGAGCTGTTAAATGAGGTATGGCAAAGCGGAGCGGCTCCCTGGAAGGTTTGGTAGATAATTTCTTGCCCCGCTTTTTATATGGCTTTATGTTTTATTTTTGTTCATAGGGCCGCCTGTCAAGCAAATTGGCTATGAAAAAAACAGATACAATTCTTTTAACCGGCGGGACTGGATTTTTAGGAAGCCAAATATTAAAATTGCTGGCTAAAAAGGGGCAAAGGGTGATTGTTTTAAAAAGGAAAAATTCAGACCTATCCCGTGTCAGGGGTGTGGTAAAGAAAAATAGGATAATCTATGTCGATTTAAAACCCGGCTTTTCTAATGCCGGCGCAATTTTTAGGAAATATAAAATTGATTATGTAATTCATGCGGCGACCTGCTATGGCCGGAAGGGGGAACCGGAATCAAAGGTAATAGAAGCAAACTTAACCCTGCCTCTTCTCTTGTTGGGAACGGGGATAACGAGCGGCGTAAAGGGTTTTATTAACGCCGATACCTTTACCAGAGACAAAAAATGGATTTATGCCCGAACCAAGGAGGAGCTGGTTAGCCGGGCAAAAAAAATGGTTAAAGGGAAAAAAATAAAGTTCATCAATTTAAAGATTGAACATATGTACGGGCCGGGCGACAGCGCCCATAAATTTATCCCTTGGGTAATCGGCGAGCTAAAAAGAAACGCCCCGGCAATTTCTTTTACTAAAGGCCGGCAAAAAAGAGACTTAGTCTGCGTGGAAGATGCATCAAGGGCATTTTTCAAAGCCATAGAAAATTTTAGCGCATTAGCTAATTTTCAGGAATTTGAAATCGGAACCGGCCAAAGCCGCTCGATTCGAAAATTGGTTTTAATGATAAAAAAAATGACGGGCAATAATACTTCCCGGCTTAATTGGGGGGCTCTGCCTTACAAAGAAGGGGAAGCGATGGATTCCAGGGCGCGGGTTTCCCGCAACAAGAAATTAAAGTGGCGGGCAGAGTACGATTTAAAAAATGGCCTTAAAAAAACGCTTGAGTATTATTTATCAAATAAATGAATACAGTTCTCATTAATCCTCCGCTCAATCTGGATTTGCGCCAAAATATTTTTTCCACCCAATATCCTCTGAATTTAGGCTATCTGGGAGCGGTTCTGGAAAAGAATGGTTTTTCAGTCAAGCTCTACGATTACGCGGTCGAAAATTTTAACGAGGAAGAATTCCTGCGGCGGATAAAAGATGATGGTGTCCGATTGGCCGGCGTGACGGCTATGACCAACACTATCATATCCGCCGGACGGCTGATTCGAATTTTGAAGAAAAATTTTCCGGAAGTAACAACGGTTTTAGGAGGAACTCATCCGACCGCATTGCCTGAAAGAACTTTCGAAGAAATTCCCGAGCTGGACTATATTATAATGGGGGAAGGAGAACTTACGCTCCTGGAGCTTTGCAAAACTCTGGAAAATTCCGGCAGTACGGGAAATATTCAAGGGTTGGCCTTCCGGGAAGAAGACGGAACAATCGTAAAGAATCCCCGCCGTCCGCTAATAGAGGATTTGGACGTCCTGCCTTTTCCCAGCCGCGATTTATCGCGCCCCGAACTATATTGCCGCTCGCATACTTCCCGGGGGATTTCCAGGAAGTTTTTAAAAATCGCCGAACTGATGACTTCCCGAGGCTGCCCTAGCCAGTGTATTTTCTGCGCGGGACACATCAGTTATGGCTACCGGGTAAGGTTTAGGAGCGCCGAAAATGTTTTAGCCGAAGCCGAGGAGTGCGTTAGGAAATACGGCATCCAGCACTTCACCATACTAGACGACACTTTTACCCTGAAGCCGGAAAGGACTGCCGCTATTTGCGAAGGCTTGAAAAAAATGGGGGCTACCTTTGACTGCAATACCCGGGTGAACGCGGTAAGCCGGGAGTTGATAGTTAAAATGGCGGAAACCGGCTGCAAAAAAATTTCTTTCGGAATCGAATCCGGGAGCCAGAGGATGTTAAAACTGATAAAAAAAGGGACTACGGTAGAAGAGATAAAAAGAGCGGTGGGTTGGGCCCGCGAAGCCGGAATCCATATTGTTGAGGGGACTTTTATCCTGGGTTCGCACCCGGCAGAGACCCGAAGCGATATTGAAGAAACGCTTAAATTAATGAAAGAACTTGATTTAGATTTTATTTCTTACGGCATTATTGTTCCTTTTCCGGGAACCGAGGTTTATGAAATTATGCTTCTAAAAGGCCTCCTTTCCCCCAAAGTTTCCTGGGACAAGTTTGTTTTTGCCGGTGAGCCTCCCTGGCGGATTGAAAATTTTTCCGCTAGCGAGCTTTTAAAAATCCAAAAGCGAGTCTATCGGGAATTTTTTCTGCGTCCGGGTTACGTTTTAAAGCGGATCAAAAGGACAAATATTCGGGAATTGAAATATTATTCTGGCGCTTTAGCTGATTTTATCAAAAACTTGATATGAAAAATTTTTATCGGGATAAAAAGATACTTATTACCGGCCATACCGGATTCAAGGGAGCCTGGCTTACTCAAATTTTGTTAAACTGGGGCGCAGATATCGCCGGCCTTTCTCTTCTGCCGGAGACCGAACCCAGTCTTTTTGAGGTTTTGGGACTGCAAAAAAAAATTACTAATTATTTTTATGATATAAGAGATTACTCGCTGGTTAGAAAGGTTGTTTTAAAAGAAAGGCCGGAGATTGTTTTCCATTTGGCCGCCCAAGCGCTGGTAAGGGAAAGTTATGACGATCCGATAAAAACTTTTGCCACCAACACTATGGGCACCGTCCATATTCTTCACGCTATCCGCGAAGCAGGATGCGTAAAATCAGCGGTAATTATTACAACTGACAAAGTTTATAAAAATGCCGGCCAAAACCGTCCCCAAAAAGAGGCGGATCCCCTGGGCGGGCATGATCCTTATAGCGCGAGCAAGGCCGCCGCGGAGATGGTGATTGAATCTTATGCCAAGTCTTTTTTTAATCCGGCGGACTTTAGAAAAAATCACAACACTTTAATCGCCAGCGCCCGCGCCGGAAATGTAATCGGGGGAGGCGATTGGGCCCGGGACCGGCTTATCCCGGATTTTATAAGATCGGCCTGCGAAAAGAAAAATAAATTAACAATCAGAAAGCCCAAAGCCATCCGGCCCTGGCAGTATGTTCTGGATCCGCTTTCCGGGTATTTAATTCTTGCCAAAAGGCTTCATGCCGGGGAAAAGAAATTGAGTTCAGCCTGGAATTTCGGCCCCCCAAAAAGAAGTTTTGTTTCGGTAGAGGAAATTATGAAGAAGCTCTCAATTATGCTAGGCGAGGCGGATTATAAGATAAGACCACAAAACGATAAGCCCGAAGCCGATGTATTAAAGCTTGATGCTAGTAAAGCCGAAAAACTATTGGGCTGGACGCCGAAATATAATCTGGATCAAAGCCTTGAGTGCGCGATGGAATGGTACAAAGGCTATTATTCTGATCCCGGCCACATCTTAAAATTGACCGATAATCAAATTAAGAGGTTTTTTAATTAGCTTTCCCCGCAAATGTCTATCAATATTAATGATTGCCTGATTGGCCTTTTTTGGGGCTGATTTTTTGCTTTTTACTGTAAAATAAGATATATTTATGGATGAAAGAATATTATTATGGAAGTTAAAAACGGTTTATGAATCAGACTGAAATGACTCCTGCCAGCCTATCTTCAAACGAGGGCCGCCGGACCGAGGTTCGGTCGGTATTTTTTGGAATAATCATGTCCTCTGTCCTGGCCTTTTTATACTGGCTTTCCCGTTATGGCCTGGATAATCCGGGTCTGGCGGTTTTAAACGTGCTTTCGATTGGCTACATTTTGCTTATTTTTCCCCACCTGTTAAGAAGATTTTTAAAGACAGAAAATTTATGGCTGAATTACTTCTTTCTTTCGATTTATACTTTGCTTTTTTTAACTTTTTTGGGGTATATTTCATCCTTTATTGGCATAAGCTTGCTTCTTAAAGCCCTATTTTACTTCGGATTTTTTCTCCTCTTTATTTTTCTTTATGACTATTTTTTCAATTTTTTCAAAAAAAGCGATGTTCTTTACGCCATGTTTTTTTTATTTTTTTCTTCATTCGTCGCTTTCGCCGTATGGGGCACCAAGCTCCACAGCCCTCTTTTTACGGAAAAAATTGTTTTAGGAAGCGCTAATGCCGATACGCTATCTTTTTCCGCCACCGCTAACCTGATAAAAACGTACGATATGCCCTCAACCGGCGTCGATGGCTTGCCTTATTTGCCGTATCATTGGGGAAGTAACGCAATTTTCGCTTTTTTTTCCTCGCTTTCCGGAGTAAGCGCTTTAACTTTTTATAACTTGGGCTTCCCGGTAATCTTCATTCCTTTTTATTTTATTAATCTTTTATCTTTGGTGTCGGCCGGAAGAAGGTATAAAAATTTCGGCCTCCGTTTTGGCTTGTCCCTCTACGTGCTATTGTCTATCATCTATATTGAAATTCTTCCTTCGGCGTGGAGGGAGGGGAGCGTCGGCTTACTGCCGCCCTTTTCAAGCGAAACCCATCTTATGGGGATGAGCTTTCTGTTTTTGATTTTAGGCTCCGTATTGGCATACTTTGAAAAAAGGAGAAAAGCCGAGAGCGCGAATTTTCATTTAAGCGACTATTTTTTTCTCTTTTTATTTTTACCGGCTCTTTTCGGCTTGCTTGGCATAATCAAAATTTTTTGGCTTCCTTTTTTGGCCGCCGTTTACGGCTATCTATTTTTCCGTCTGGGCTGGTGGAAAAGAATGGTTTTCTGGATCAACGGGGGGCTCTTGGCGCTTTTTTCCGCCGGAGCGGCCGGGCTGGTATTGAAAAATGAAGGGATGGCCCCGAGATTTCTTTCCTATATTAGAGATAGCGTCAGCCATGAAATGTACGCCATATTTTTCCTATATTATTTTATTTGGCTGGTTTTATTCATTTTTTTATTTTTTCTCCGCCACAAAGTCAAGGCAGGTGATTTAAGAAATTTCATTAAAGAAAAAAAGCATCTTGAGATTGAGCTGATTATTTTTATCGTAATTTTGGCCGTGCTTCCCGGAACGATTTTTTTTATTCCGCACGGCAATGCAATTTATTTTTTTGATTTTCAAAGATGGATGTGTCTGGTTTTAGCCCTAATTTACTGGCCGGCGGTTTACGGGAAGGCAAGAGAAGCGGGGCCGGTTTCCCTTCGGCGGATGAATCTGGGGATTATTACTGCCGGCTTTTTTTTCTTAGCCTTTTTTTCCTATAATTATTTTCATAACTATTTCAAGCAAGCCAAGCTTTTTTTTGGAAGAAATATTACGACTCGCAGCGCTGTTTTGAACTCAAAAGAAAATTTTAATTTGATAAGCGAGTCCTTAACCAGCCCCTGGCTGGGGATAAGCGGAATTAAGGCCGTTTGGTCGCTCGCCATGGAGCCTTACGGGGGAATGCTGAATAAGAACCCCCGGTATCAGTTTTTAAAAATTTTAGAAGAAATTGACAGAATGCCGATTAGCGGGAAAAAGGAAACCTGCATTTACATTCCCCGCAGTAATATGATATTTTGGAAAAGCTGGGAAACGGATTATAGCACAAAAAATGAAGGCAAAATGTATTTAAAGATTCCGCTTATTGTTCCGTCGGTAAGCGGGCTGGCGATGATTAACGGCCTGCCCAAAGGATTAGATCCCGATGTATCGGTGCGCTGGTACGGCTATGGCCTGTATAACCAAAAAGAGGCGGTGTTTGACCGGGATTTGACTGCTGAAGAGATTAAGGCGCTCGGAATAAAGAGAGGTTTTAAGAGAATTATTGTAATCCGCCAGGCTGGCCCAGGGTTAAAAGTAGATAATATTGAAACCAAGTAAAATACGCCTAATATTATAATCTAACTCCCTTGTCCCGCCTCGCAAAACGCGGGGCGGGGACCCGCTCGCGTTAATTATGAAAAATACCTGGAACCAATTTTTTGAGGAGAAGTTAAAGAAAATTTTTGATGAAAAATCGAACATTATCGATATTGGCGGAGGATTGAGAGTAAAAAAGGGGAGCGGTAACCGGTATGACCCGAAGAACGCCTGGATTCTGCCCCGGATGGAAAAGGTCCGGTATCAAATCCTTGATCCGGTGCCGGACTATAATCCGGATATTATCGGCGATATCCATCGCCTGCCTTTTTTAGACGAAAGCCAGGAAGCGATTTTATGCCTTGCCGTTTTGGAACATGTTGAAGATCCGAAAAAAGCCTGCCGGGAAATTTGGCGGTCGCTAAAAAAAGGCGGTTACGCGCTGGTTTACACGCCTTTTTTATATTATTACCATGCCGAGCCCGGATATTATAAGGACTATTGGCGGTTTTCCGAAGATGCCCTTAATTTTTTATTTAAAGATTTTTCCAGCCGGGAAATGTGCCCGGTCCGCGGGGCAATATCGACCTGGATGCACCTTTCGCCTTTGGGGCGGGTGCCGTTAATTGCGGGCTTGGCTAATCTACTGGACAAGATTAGCGGAAAGTCGAAGAGTCGCCAGGTTAGCGGCCATTATATTTTTTTAGTAAAATAAGAGAAATTACGTATATGAAAATCGGTATTGTCGGAGGAGGGTTTCATGGATTAGTGCTCGGCCACCTTCTTTCTAAAGAGCACGAAGTTTCCATTTTTGAAAAAGACGTGACTCTCGGCGGACTTCTTCAAACCGCCGATTTTAAAGACTTTAGGCTGGAAAAATATTACCACCACATTTTTTTGAGGGACAGCCATATTGTAGAATTATTCCGCGAATTGGGAATTGAAAACGAACTTGGCTGGCACCAGTCTACTACTTCGGTTTTTGCCAAAGGAAAATTTTTCCCCTTCTTCAAGCCCATGGAGCTTTTAAGATTTCCTCACTTGGGGATTTTTTCAAAGCTAAGGCTGGGGCTCGCGACGCTATTTTTGCAGAATTTGAAAAAAGGGGAAAAATTAAACCATCTTAATGCCAAGGCCTGGATAAAAAAAGTTATGGGAAGCGAAGCTTGGGAGGTCTTGTGGCGGCCGCTTTTCGAAGGGAAATTCAGCCGCTATTCAGAGGAAATTTCTTTAAGCTGGTTTTGGTCAAGGATCTCCTATAAAAGAGGATCTAAAACCGGAAAGGACGAGGTGCTGGGCTACCCCAAGGAAAGTTTTCAAATTATTATCGACAAGCTGATTGGATCGATTGTTAAAAAGAATGGAAAAATTTTCTCCGGTAAGGAGACAGTAGAAATTGTAATTGATGGCGGCCGCGCCGCGGGAATAAAAACCAAGGAAGGAAATATTGATTTTGACTTAATTATCAGTACTGTCGCTCCGCCCCTTTTTCTAAAGCTTATACCCGGCGCCCCAGATGCTTTTAAAGACGAATTGAAGAAAATCAGATATCTGGGCGCCATCACCGCGATTTTAGTTTTAAAAGAAAAGCTCGCCCCCGCTTACTGGAATAATATTTTAGACGTCGAGATCCCTTTTAAAGCTGTTATTGAACAGACTAATTTAGACGGGAGCGCCCGTTATGGGGCAAAGCATCTGGCCTACACTTCGCATTATACTCCGGTTGACTCGGAATATTTTAAAGCAGATAATGCGCAACTGATTAAAATGTATATGCCGCATTTGAAAAAAATAAACGGCCGCGCAGAGGAAAATCTGCTGGAATACAGGATTTACCGGGATTGCTTTTGCCAGCCGATAATATCCGTTGACTATCCTCAAGCAATAATAGATTTCAAGACGCCGATTACTAATTTATATCAGTTCAGTATGGCGCAAATTTTTCCCGAAGACCGGGGCTTGAATATAGCCGTCCGGGAGGCAAAAAAAATAGTCCTGGAAATAGCCGAGAAATTCGATAAACCTTAATATCATGAAGCTTGCCTATATATTTAACGTCCGCCTGCCAACCGAAAAAGCCCATGGCATCCAGGTAATGAAAATGTGCGAGGCCTTTTCCTTAAATGGCGCGAAGGTAAAACTCATCATCCCGGCCCGGTTTAATAAAATTAGCGGCAGCCCTTTTGATTTTTATTCCGTAAAGAAAACTTTCTCCATAGTCCGGCTGGCCTGTCTGGATATTTTAGTATTTATTAACGGGCGATTCGGATACCTTGTTGAAACTCTTACCTTTCTTATTTCCGCAAGAATCTATTTGTGGCTCTATCAATTAAAAAACGGAAAACCGGAAATCCTTTACTCCCGGGAAGAGCTGATCGGCCTTTTTTTTAAAAATTACTTTTTGGAAATCCACACGCTTCCGGCCAGGGCGGGCTTTATCCATAAGCTAAGCTGGCGCCGGGCGAAAAAGCTTATAGTCCTTACCAAAATGCTAAAGGAAGAGCTGGTTAAAATCGGGATTCCTGAAGGAAAAATTTTAGTGGCGCCTGACGGGGTTGATTTGGATATTTTTGGCATCGAAATTTCCAAGAAAGATGCCCGGGAGAAAATCGGCCTCCCGATTGATAAGAAACTTGCCCTTTATTGCGGAAGTTTTTATTTATACGGCTGGAAGGGAGTGGATGTCTTATTGTCAGCCATTAAATATTTTTCCCCCGATATTACGGCAGTGCTGATCGGCGGGCGGAAAGAAGACATAGAGGAAATCAAGAAAAACTATCCTCAAGAGAATTTAATCCTTTTCGAACACCAGCCTCACGGCCAAATTCCATACTTCTTAAAGGCGGCCGATGTTTTAATCCTGCCGAACAAAAAAGGCGACCCAATATCGGAAAAATATACTTCGCCCTTAAAACTTTTTGAATATATGGCCGCGAAAAGGCCAATTGTCGCTTCGGACTTGCCGTCGATAAGGGAAGTGCTGGACGAAAAAAATAGCTTTTTAGTCGAGGCGGGTGATCCAAAAAGTTTGGCCGAAGGGATAAAAGAAGTTGTCGGAGATCAAAATTTTGGTGAAAAAAAATCCAGCCAGGCCTATGACAGGGTTAAGGGGTATACTTGGAAAAAACGGGCGGAGAAAATCTTAGAGCCGCTCTTATAAGCAGGCTCGGCCGGTAATTTCCAAAATTTATAATATTTTTATGAAAGATTTTTTGGCGAAATATAAGCCGGAACTAATAATTTTTTTTATAGCCGTAATAGTGCGGGTTATATTTTTTTATATTGCCTTAAAAGAGGTTAATTTTCAGCCGGCTGATTTACGCGCCGACGGCTATTACGAAATCGCCGACAACCTTTTAAAATTCGGTGTTTTTTCCCGGGATGTAAGCGGGCAACTGCTGCCTGACTCAATCCGTACGCCCGGACTGCCGGCCTTGATTTACTCTTCCTATCGTTTATTCAACACAGCCCTGCCTTTTTTCTTTTTGCAGATTATCGCCTCCGGCCTAATTCCGGTTTTAGCGAGGAGACTGGCCCTAAAGTCAAAACTGCGGCCGGCGCTTGCGTCCCTCATCGCCTCTTTTTTAATTTTTGAACCGCTGGGATTAAGCCTAACCGCAAAAATGCTTTCGGAAATATTTTTTACCTTCTTTTTCCTCTTATCCCTTTTATGGCTCCTGAATTTTTTACAAATTTTCTTCTCTGGAACCAATGAAAAAGGCCGGGAGTACTGGTTTTTGGCCGCTTCAGCGGTTTCAGCCGGTGTAGCCGCCTTAATCCGCCCCTCTATCTACTTACTGCCAGTTTTTCTCATAGCCGCTTGGCTAGGCGCCGGGGCGTTGAAAAAAAAGCTTTACCTTAAACCGGCCTTGCTGTTTTTTTTCTTTTTTTATATTATTGTCCTGCCATGGTATGTTAGAAATTACCGGGTATTTGGCAATTTTTCTTTCACTTCGGTCCAGGATCAGGTTCTATTCACCGCCTTGTCGCCCTCGTTAGTTTCCTTGCGAGATAACGTCGGCTACCCGGAAGGACAAAGAAGGTTCTTTCTTCAAAATGGCTTTGACTATTTCCCCGAAGTTTATCTTGATACTGCAGGCTGGTTCCGCGAACGTTCGGTTCCTTTTATCTTAGGTCATCCGAAAGAGCTCGTAAAAATGTCGGTAATCAGCGTAATAACATTTTTCACTCATGACGGGGTTTTGGAATTTCAAGGCAATATGGGCTGGGCTTCTTCTTTGCGAGGCATGCCGCACTTTCTAGATTTATTATTTTCTCCCTGGAGCCAAAAAATTAATCTGATGATCGGTATTCTTAAATCACCGGCCTTGGCCATTGTATTTATGCGCGCAGTCTGGTCGGTTATTTTTTTAAGCCTGGTTTTTAGTTCAATATATTTAATCAAAAAAAAGCGGCTTAATCCGGAATTGGGGCTATTCCTTTTTATATGCATTTATTTTTCCCTGACAACCATCTCAAACGGCCTGGCCGTAAACAGCCGCTTTCGGTTTCCGATTAACAGCTTAATATTAATTATCGCTCTTAAGGGAGTCAGTAGCTGGAACAGAGAAAGAGGGCGAAAGATCATAAAAGAAAAAATATGAAACTTTCTATCATTATTCCGATTTATAACGAGGAGGAAAATATTAATGAGCTTTTTCGGGAAATAAGAAATGCCGTAGCCCCGCTTGGGTTGGCTTTCGAAGTGCTGGCCATTAACGATGGGTCAAGCGATAAAAGTCTGGAAGTTGCTCGGAACGCGTCCCGGGGTGAAAATAATTTTAAGATTATTGATTTCAAAAAAAACTACGGCCAAACCGCCGCTTTAAGCGCCGGTTTTGACGCGGCCCAGGGCGGAATAATTATTGCTTTAGACGGCGACGGCCAAAACGATCCGGCCGACATTCCCCGGCTGATTGAGAAGATGGAAGAAGGCTATGATGTAGTTTCCGGATGGAGAAAAGACAGAAAAGACGCGCTGATTTTAAGAAAAATTCCTTCCTGGATAGCAAACTATCTAATCTCTTTGATAACCGAGGTTTATCTCCATGATTATGGCTGTACTCTAAAAGCCTATAAAAAAGAGGTAGTAAAAGAATTGCATTTATACGGAGAAATGCATCGCTTTATCCCGGCTTACGCATATTGGGACGGGGCTAGGGTGGCGGAAATCATAGTAAATCACCGGCCAAGAAAATTCGGGAAAACCAAATACGGAATCGGCAGGACTCTGCGCGTTGTTTTAGATCTTCTAACCGTTAAATTTCTTACTCGGTACACTACCCGTCCGATGCATTTTTTCGGCTGGGTCAGCTTTGTACTTATGAGCTTCGCGCTGGCCTCTTTTGTCCTGGCCATTTATCTTCGGCTGGCCGGCATCGCCACTTTAATCCAAACCCCCTTGCCGTTAATGGGCGCTTTCTTTTCCATGGCCAGCCTGCAGTTTGTTTTAATGGGACTGATTGCCGAAATGATAATGCGGAACAGTTTTGAGGGTCAGAAAAAGACCGTCTACCAGATAAAAGAGAAAATTAATTTTAACTAAGCGCTTATGTGCGGAATCGCCGGATATTGGGGTGAAGGGAATCGAAAAATACTGGAAGACATGACCCGGTCCATTAGCTATCGCGGTCCGGATGATGAAGGTTTTTTTACGGATAATAATGTTGGACTTGGCCATCGGCGCCTTTCTATCCTCGATTTAAGTCCGGCCGGGCATCAGCCGATGGCCAGCGAGGCCGGGGATGTGATTATCGTTTTTAACGGAGAAATTTATAATTTTCGGGAACTGGGAGAAAAAATTAAAGTCCGGCACGATTTCAAAAGCCAAACCGACACCGAAGTAATACTCCATCTTTATGAAGAAATCGGAGAGAAAGTCTTTACTGAAATCCAGGGCATGTTCGCTTTGGCGATTTATGACCGGCGGAAAGGAAAAATTATACTGGCTCGGGACCGGATGGGAAAAAAGCCGCTTTACTGGTTTATAGCCGGACGATCTTTAATTTTCGGTTCAGAGATAAAAGCTTTGATGAAACACCCGCTTTTTAAAAAGGAATTGGATTTAGCGTCTTTAAGCAAATACCTGACTTATGAATATGTACCAACACCGAAAACCATTTTTTCAAACACCCAGAAATTAAAACCCGGCCATTTTTTAAGCTGGAACGGGAAAGAGCTTAAGACGGAAAAGTTTTGGGAAGTTGAATTTGGGCGCGCGCCGGTTAAAGATTTTAAAGACGGCCTCATTAAGCTGGATCAAGCTCTTAACCAGGCGGTTTCGGCTCGAATGATTAGCGATGTCCCTTTGGGAGTATTTTTGTCCGGAGGAATTGATTCAAGCGCTATCGCTTATTACGCTCAAAAAAACAGTTCAAGCAAGATAAAAACTTTTACCATTAGCTTCAAAGAAGAGAGCTTTGGCGAGGCCCGATTCGCCCGCCAGGTAGCCAGGCATCTGGGAACCGACCACCACGAAAAAGAATTTTCCCATAATGACTGCTTGGAGCTTTTGCCCCGAATAGCCCGCTTATTAGACGAGCCGTTGGCCGACCCGTCCATACTGCCCACCTTTATTCTTTCCGGCTTTACCCGGGAGAGAGCCTCGGTAGCTTTAGGTGGAGACGGCGGAGATGAGCTTTTTTTAGGCTATGATACTTTTTTAGCCCACCAGGCTGAATATTGGTACGAAAGGCTTCCCGGTTTTTTCAGAAAAGGTATAATAGAGAGGGGAGCGGGGCTTCTCCCAACCTCTTTAAATAATATCAGCTGGGATTTCGCGGTGAAAAGCTTTGTCCGGGGTTTTGACGGCGAAAAAAAGTACCGATACCAAAGATGGCTAGCGGCGTTCCTTCCCAAGGATAAATCAGAGTTGTTTACTCCGGAGGTTTTTAATCAGCTGTCCGGCCAAAATGAATTTGAAGAGATTGATGTTTGGCAAAAAAACGTTGAGAGAGAAAACTACTTTAACCAGCTAACTAACCTTTACTTGCGCACCTATTTGATGGATGATATTCTAACTAAGGTCGACCGGGCCGGTATGTATAATTCGCTCGAGGTGCGGTCGCCTTTCTTAGACGCCAGCGTAGTTGATTTGGCCAATAGTTTTCCGATTGGATGGAAATTAAAAGGCTTTAAGACGAAATACATTTTAAAAAAATTAATGCAAGGCCGGCTGCCCGAAGAAATTATTTGGCGCAAGAAAAAAGGCTTTGGCATTCCGCTCGCCCGCTGGCTTGCCGGACCGTTAAAGGAATTAGTTTTGGACTATTTGAGCGCGGAAGCTTTAAGAAAACAAGGAATCTTTAATCCGCGGCAGGTGGAAAGATTACTAAACGAACATTTCTCGGGAAAAAAAGATAATCGCAAACAAATTTGGACCCTTCTTATTTTTCAGATGTGGTCAAAAAATTATTTGGAATAAACTATGGCTTCAGAAGAGCGCTTCGGCTACGAATGGAAAAAATATAAAAATATTGAAGCCCAGTACGAGCTTCAATTTAAAAATTGGGTTTCACCTCTCGGCCCGGCGGATTTTTCAGGTAAAAAAGTTTTAGACGCCGGTTGCGGTATGGGAAGAAACAGTTATTTCGCCTTAAAATGGGGAGCGGGCGGGCTTTCCGCCTTTGACTTAGACGAAAGATCGGTTGAGTCGGCCAAAGAGAATATTAAATCTTTTTCACAGGCGAAAGTATTTAAGAAAAGCATTTATGAAATAGATTGGAAAAATGAATTTGATATTGCTATCTCAATCGGCGTGATCCATCATCTAAAGGATCCTGGGCTGGCTTTAAAAAAGATGTACGAAGCAATAAAACCTGGTGGAACGCTATTAATCTGGGTGTATAGCTACGAAGGCAATGAATGGATTACCCGGCTGGTTGACCCGGTCAGGAAAAACATTACCTCAAAACTCCCGGTCTCCTTAGTCCACTTTTTAAGTTATTTTTGTTCTGTTCCGCTTTGGCTTTTTCTAAAGGCCTACCGGGGCGGCAATCAATATTTAAAACAGCTGGCCGGTTTTAAATTTTTTCATGTCCACAGCATTGTTTTCGACCAGTTAATCCCCGAAGTGGCCAATTACTGGACTAAATATGAGGCTGAAAGTCTTTTGGCAAACGCTGGTTTGAAGGACATTAGAATTTTTCGTCCGCCTAATAACTGCGGCTGGACGGTAATCGGAATAAAATAATATGAATTTTGAAGATAAGTTAAATTGCCCCTCATGCCGCTCGGGTTTGCAAAAAGATAAGGACGGCTTTTTCTGTCCGGTTTGCAGAAAAAGCTTTCCAGTTTCGGGAGAATTCCTGGATTTTTTAGATTCTCAAGCTAAAGAAGATATTCGCGGCAAGGTTATGGAAGAGGGCGCTTCAATCAGGAATTTTTTCAAACGCTGGCCGGGTTTTTATTATTTTATCGCCAATTTTTTTGGTCCCCTCTGGTTTAGCGGGCTAAGCGCCGAAGCTTTTTTGAAAGAATATAAAACCGAAGGCCTTAGTTTAAACCTGGGCTCTGGCCCGAAAGTTTTTTCGCCAGCAGTAATAAATGTAGATGTTTTTCCTTTTTCCGGAGTTAAAGTGCTAGCTGATATATCTAAGCTGCCCTTATGTGATAATTCGGTTTCCAGTATTATCCTGGATAATGTTATTGAGCATCTTTTAAATCCCGAAGCGGCGGCAGGAGAAGCGCGGCGAGTGCTGGAAAAGGGAGGTATGGTATATGTTTGCGCTCCTTTCTTATATCCTTTTCATTCCTCCCCGAGAGACTTTCACCGCTGGACCAAAGAAGGATTAATTAGGCTTTTTGCTGATTTCGAAATCGTGGAAGCCGGAGTCCGCTCCGGGCCATTTTCAGCCTTAACCGCTTATCTTTGCTATTTTATGGCACTCACTTTCTCGCTAGGGAGTAAAAAAGCCTATTGGTTAATGGTTAATTTATTTATGTTTTTGTTTTTTCCCCTGAAAATCTTCGATATTATCTACAGTCGGCTGCCTCAAGCCATCCATCTTTCGGCGATGATTTATTTGGTGGCTAGAAAAAGATAATTTCACCAAAAAATAGCTATATCTGATGATATAATTTCATTCACTCGGAAATGGCAAATTAATATTTTCCATTTCCTCACTCATTTCAATTATGAAAATTCTTTTTATTACCCCGCCTTATGATCTTATGAAAAAAGGCTACGGAACCAAGCGCTCGATTCGGGCCGGTTTTTTTCCGCCGCTGGGGGTTGGCTATCTGGCCGCGATATTAATAAAAAACGGCCACAATGTTAAAATTATTGATTGTCCGCCGTTAAATTATGGCAATGAAGAAGTGATTAATAGCGTAAAAGATTATCGGCCCGGCATAATCGGAATTTCTTCCTTAACCGCTTCGGCTGAAGAATCGTATTCGTTAGTCCGGGAACTAAAAAAAGAATTCCCGGCCATTCCGATTTTATACGGCGGGTCGCACGCAAATTCTTTCCCTGACCATATTATTGAAAATATACCGATGATTGACTGCTTATCATACGGAGAAGGGGAAAGAACCATCCTGCCTATTGTTGATTCGTTTGAAAAGACGGGAAAAATTGCCGCTGACCTTCCCGGCACCTGGGGCAAAACCGCTGATGGCCGATTTATAAAGAATCCTCCGACCGAGCCGATAATTAAGATGGACGAATTACTGCCCCCGGCTTATGAGCTTTATGATTATAAAATCTATCAGCCTTTACCGCTCCAATATAAAAAGATGCCCAACGCCAATTTGGTTACTTCGCGCGGATGCCCCTGGGGAAAATGCACTTTTTGTTTTAATTCAGGACGGGCCAAACAAATTTACCGCCGCCACAGCCCCGCCCGGGTAGTAGCGGAAATAAAATCCCTTTACGAGAACCAGGGAGTGAGGGAGATTACTTTCTGGGACGACAACTTTTTGATTAATGAGAGATGGATTATAGAGTTTTGTGATTTGCTTGATAAAAGCGGGATTAAAATTCCCTGGTCAGCTTGCGGGCGGGTTAATTCCGTAACTGAAAATATGCTTAAGCGGGCCAAGCAATCAGGGCTCTGGTGTATTTTTTTCGGTTTTGAAACCGGCAATCAGGATCTTTTGGACCGGATAAAGAAAGGCGCCACGCTAGAACAGGCCCGGCGTGCGGTAAAATGGTGTGATGAGCTTGGGTTAGACATCCGCGCTTCTTTTATGCTGGGGCTTCCCGGAGAAACACCAGAAAAAGCCCGGAATACCATTAACTTTGCTAAGGAATTAAATACGAGCTTCGCTATGTTTTTAATTACTTACCCGGAATGGGGAACCGAGCTATATGATGACGCCATGAAAAGCGGTTATATCGTCCCTCTTTATAAAGGGCGGACGACGCCGACCTATATTCCAAACGGCTATAAAAACGCTGAAGAGGTTAGAGAGATGCAGAAAAAGGCTTTTCGGGCTTATTATTTTCGCCCGGCTTTTTTTTGGAAGCACCTGAAACGGATTAAAAGCTGGGATATTATTAAGCAGTATTATTACGGGCTTAAACTGATTATCGGCATGAGCGAATAATTAAATAAAGTATCATGAATAAGCTAGCCATCTTTATAAAAAGGCGCGCGGCTATCATTATTTTGGCCATTTTTATCGGATTAATCGCCAGTTTTTCACAATGGGCGGGAATTTATAATCTGGAGAAAAACGGGTACGGCCTATCGATGCCCCTTTTCTATGTTAGCGGAGATGATTTGGTCTATTTGGCAATGACCGAAGAAGTGCTTGACGGCCACGGCTGGGCAGGCTCGCCATATTATTACGAACATAAAAATATTAAGCCGTTGATTCCGCCGTCCGGGCAATATCTTTATGCCGGACTAGCTTATCTATTCGGCCTTAGCGCCCCATGGGCGTTGATTATTGGCAAGTTTTTATTTCCCGCCTTACTTTTTCTCCTTGCCCATTGTCTTTTTAAAAGCATTCTTAAGGAGAATGATTTTAAGGCCAAGTTAACTTCTATCGCCGGCGCGCTATTAGTAGTCTTCGGCTACCCTTTTGTTGATTTCACCGCCGTGCGGGATACTTTTTTTTCAAGCGATGTAGCCAGATTTAATATCTGGACCCGGCCGGTTAATCCCATCACCGGCGCCCTGTTTATTTTTTCCTTCTTAATCTTAATTTGGAAAATTATCAATAAGGAAAGAGAAAAAAGATATGCTTTTTTTGCCGCGGGAATGTTCAGTTTGATGGTCTTGAGCTATTTTTTTAGCTGGGGGCTGGCATTGGCTATTAGCGGCACCCTAGCCCTTTTCCTTGTTCTAATTAAGGATTTCCAGGCGGTTAAATGGATTGCCTTATCAGTTATTACCGGAATTCTTATTACAGTTCCTTATTGGCTTGGACTCCAAAAAGATTTTAACCTGACTTCCAATCTCGAGGCAACCAGGAGGAATGGCCTGATTTTAACCCATGTGCCGATATTCAACAAGGTTTTACTGGCGTCTTTGCTGGTTTATTTAATATTGTCCGCTTTTCTTTTTATAAAAAAAGAGCTCAATTGGAAAAAAGATTATTGGTGGCTTTTTGGCCTCGCTTTAGTCCTCGGGGGCCTTGGGGCTTTTAATCAACAGATAATCACCGGACGGACGATTTGGCCTCATCATTTTGTTCAGTATACTATTTCTCTAAGCTATGCCGCTCTGATTTTAATTGTTTATTACGCTTTTAACCGGCGTTATCCAAGATTGTGGATAAATTTTTGCGCATTTATAATCATCTTTTGCTTAGGCTACGGCATCTTTAATGAGTACAAAATAACGAAAAATTTAATGCCTTATATTTATGCCGATCAAAAATATTCAGATGTTTTAAGCTGGGTAAAACAAAAATTCAACAAAGACGATGTGATCTTGTCAGCAAATGATGCGCAGCTGAAATACTTAATTCCGGCGTTTACCAAGATGAACGTATATGAAATACCCTGGGCCTTTTACGGTACGCCGGATGAGCGCCGCAATTTTAATTTTTTGGTTTTGCTAACTTTAGAGGGCATTAATCCTGCCAGTGTGGAGGATTACCTTAAATCCATGCCGGAAGAATTTAGAAGCTATTATTTTACCGATTTAAATCAGCTTTTAAACGACGGTCCCGACCACCCGAGCTGGAAAGAAAAATATACGCGCATAGAAAAAATTTCTGCCGATTATAAAGAATTCAGGAAAGCTCCCTTGGGCCAGCGGCTGAAAAAATACCGCCTGGACTACGTTGTGTCCAACGGAGAGCTTAACGAATGGTTAAAAAAAGAATTACCAGAGGCAAGGCTTCTTGAAAAAAGAGAAGATTATTTCGTCTATTCATTCAAAGATAATAAAAAACCCGTTAATACGGGAAATTGAGGGTGTACTCTAGCATGGTTTAGTTTAAGCTTTCTTCTCCAGAGATTTTAAAATGGAGGACTTTTTTTGTTCAGAAATTAAAAAATCGACGATTCTTTTAGCCGCTTTTCCGTCTCCAAAAACATTCGGCCAAGTTTTTTCGCATTTAAGCATTTCCAGAACACAGCTAAGTATTTTTTCCGGTAAAACACCAGCCAGCTGGTTGGCTCCGCATGTTATTGTTTCCGGCCTTTCGGTTTCATCCCGAACGGTGACGCAAGGTATTTTTAAGATGCAGGCTTCTTCCTGAACTCCGCCGGAATCAGTTATGGCTAGTTTAGCATTGGCTTCCAGCTGTAAAAATTCTAAAAAACCGACCGGTTCAATAAATCTTACTTTTTCTGGAATCGGAAGCTGAAACGCTTTTAGGTTATTTAATGTTCGGGGGTGGATAGGGAAGATGACCGGAATATCTATTTGCATGGCAACTTTAGCCAAGCCCTCAAGAATTCCCCTTAAGCGGCTTTCAATATCTACGTTCTCCGCCCGATGGGCGGTAACTAAGACATAATTTCCTTTTTGGAGCCCGAGTTTTTCCAGGATATTTGTTTTTTTCCGGCTGATTTCTAAGTTTTCAAAAACGGCGTCTACGATGGTATTCCCTGAATAAAAGATTTTACTTTTTTCTATTCCTTCTTCCAGTAGATTTTTTAGCGCATCTTCGGTCGGGGCAAAGAGATAATCGGAAATATGATCGGTTATTATCCGGTTATTTTCTTCAAGCATTTTCAAGTTATGGCTTCTTAAGCCGGCTTCGTGATGAGCGATTTTAATGCCTAATTTATTGGCGGCCTGGGCACCGGCCAAAACGCTGTTAGTGTCCCCCTGGACAATTACGACTGTCGGCTTTTCTTTTTTTAAAATCTCGGATATTTCCCTGATCATCATGCCTACTTGCTTTCGGTATTCCTGCCCCCCGACGTTAAGATTATATCTTGGCATCGGTAAATCTAAATCATCGAAAATTTTAGCATCCATCTCGTAGCTATAGTGCTGGCCGGTATGTAAAATAAAAAAATCTTCCCTTCGGATCGAAAGTTCCTTAATAATTGGGGACATTTTAATGATTTCCGGCCGGGTGCCTAAAATTATGCCTATTTTCACAAAAGATTGCTTTTTATTAAAGATTAGAGTTTTTGGTGTAAAAACTATACTTTTTTTACACTGAATCGTCAATATTTACAACCAATGAGTAAGATGGTCAAATAGTTATGGAACGCAATTATAATTTTTCCAGTTAAGCCAGGACCTCTTTGAATACGTACAGAAGTTTTTCAGTCGTAGACTCGACTTGGAATTGAGATATAAAATCTTTATTTATCCGGATAATCATCTCGCCGGAGATAATTTTTTCCAAGGTTTTTTCCAGTGCTTCAATCTGATCATAGTGAAAGCTCGGACAGCCGAGTCCGGCTAAAAATTTCTCCGTCGGACTATCTTTTGGGGTTAAACCGATAATCGGCGTCCCGCTCCCGGCATAATCAATAGCTTTTGAGGGAAGGAACATGCTTCCGGGAATGTCGGCGTCAATTACAAAAAGGCAATTGGAAGCCGTCATCCGCCCTAAGCTTTCTAAATAGCTAACTTGGGGAATAATTTCCGCGACCGAATTTAAGTTATAACCATCCAGTAATCCGTTAAGTTTTTTACTGTCGTAGCCAGCGTAGGCATTGGTCGCGCCAACCAGTTCAATTTTAATTTTTTGCTTCAACTCCGGCCGGCGGGCGAAAATTTTTGAAAAGGCTTTTAAGAATATTTCCGGATTCCTTTGGGGATAAAAAGCGCCAATATGGCTAAAAGTAAATTTTTTATTTTTCACCTCTGGTTTTACGGGGTAATCTTTTTTGTCAAAGCAATGGGGCACTATCCGGCATTTTTCCCGCCAGGAAGATGGGTGGTTTTTCATTGTATATTCTTCTAATACGTCATTTACAAAAACCACCCGGTCGCTGTTTTCGATTACGAATTTTTCCTGGCTATAGATTTTCCGGTTTTTCTTCGGGGAGAAATTTAAAAAAGGATGAAGATACCATGGGTCGCTAAAATGGGAAACGAAAGGCAGGCCAGTTTTTTTCTTAAGCCTCGCGCCAAGAAGGTTGCTCGCCTGGGGATTGGAAAAAGAGAAAATTAGACTCGGTGAATGTTTTTTAATAATACCTAAAATCAGTCGGAAAAGTTTTCTATAATACAAGTTTTCAAGCAAGCTTCCAATAATAGGCAGCTGGTAAAAACGGGGGCTGATTTTTGGCGTTGGTATTTTATATACTAAAGCGCCCGGGCGCCATTCCCCGCCGTCGTAAGTAATAATTATCGGCTCGGCTCCCTGGCGGATCCATTCAGGAATCATTTTTCCAATTAAAATAGCCTGCGGGCGGATTTGGGGCGGAGTGCGGAAGCTAAGACACAATATTTTCATACGGATTTTTTTAGAAAAAAGGTAATACGATCCCTTTTTTTATAGCTGAAAATCGTTGTCAAACACCCGTTTTCTTTGACCATGGAAAGGAATTTTTTTTCGGTAATTTTATAGCTAGCCCGGTTTTTAATTAAAATTCCCAAACGCTCCTTTAACCCGGCCGGTGGTTGAATATGAAAAACACAGAGGCCGTTATTATTCAGCGCCTCGGCAATTTTTTTCAAGCGGACAACGCTGTGCGGCAAGTAATTGCCGCTGACATTATCTAAAATGGCGTCGAATTTTTTTACGGCGTTATACTGATCAAAGGTAGAATTTATAAATTCTGACTTATAGGGCTTATTTAAGGCATTTAATTCGTTGGCCGTTGCGATCATCCTTTTTGAATAATCCAAACCAACTAATTCTTTTAAATTTTTTGCCAGCCGATAGTAGCCGGCCGTTCCGCACCCAATATCCAGGAGCCGATAATTATCAAGCAGGGTATCAGTGATCAGAAAAAAAAGATAGCCCAGCTTATAATCGAAATTGATTGGTTTTAAATGCGTGTCCTTATAGCCGGCAACGTATTCGGGCGTGCAATCAAGCCCGAATTTTGGTGCCAATCCTTTTAAATTGGTCATAATATTATTTTAGATGCCTTTTTTTGGCAATGTAAATAGTAAGAGGTCGGCAAAATATTTTGCCGCCCAGTTTAGAGCCTGGTAAGGTTGATAGGCGCCGGCTATGGGCCAGCTCCCAAAGATTGCTCCCAAGCCCCCGCCCAGATTTTCAAAACTTACGTTTTGGCGTTTTTTTAAATAATCTTTAGCCTTCATGGCGAAAGTTAAGTATTTTTCTTCACCCGCCTGGTCATATATTTTTAAAGCAGTAATTCCAGCTTGGGCGATACCGGTTAAACAAGCCCAGCTCACATCCGAGCTCCAATCGGCTTTTAGGCGGCCGGGGATAAATCCGTCGTCTCGCATGGCCGACAGAATTCCGTCCAAGCCTTTTTTCGCCGAAAGAAGAAAGCGTTCGTTATGGCATGAAATTCCTGCGTCCCATAGGCCGTCGATAGTATAGGCTAAAGTATGTAATAATAAATCCGGCCGGTCTTCAAAATCAGCTCCCATAAACCAGCCTTTTTCGTTTTGCATCGAAATGGCATATTCGGCCGATCTTTTTGCGCATGAAATATATTCTTTGCGGCCAACCGCTTTGCCCAGCCGGGCAATTGGCGCAAGCGCATAAATATTATAAGTGGTGGTTTTTTTATTGACGCAAGCCGCGTTATTTTCTACCCAGCGGCCGGTTTTATTATCCTCTCCCGCCAATAGCCAATCAGCGGATTTTTTCGCGGCCGATAAGTATTTTTCTTCGCCGCTTTCTTCGTAAATTGCCAAAAGGCCGCGGATTACCTGGCCGGTATCAAAAACTGCCGGCTGGATGTTTTTCGGACTTAAGTGGCCGCCCCGGACGGCGCCGGAAGGAAGCATAATTTTTAATTCCCAATCGGCCATAACGCGCGCCCTATCAATTAAGGTTTGGTCATTTAAAGTTTTCGCCGCATTAATGAATGTGGGGATGATATAGCCGGTAGTCTCCGGATAGGGAGGCTGCCAGCCCGCCTTTTTAAATTTTCGGTTCCAAGTTAGGCTAAAGCCCCGGCTAACTCCCGGCCAGGCGGCGTCATGGGCTTTCTTCAGCCAGTTTATGGTTTGGACAATATGGTACCGGTCACCTGCGGCCGGCAGGCTTTTTATCCGTTCCAGCTTTTTAATATTCGGCTGAATTCTAATTTTAGCAGAAAATTCTCTTAAAAGAGGAAGATAAAGTTTATATCGTTTTTTAAATCTTATTACCGAATTTTTTACTGTGCTTAAGCCATTTAGTAAAAAAAGAAAAAGTTTTGATGAAAGAAGGCCGGTGAAAAATTTTATTGTATCAAATATAAAATTACGCCCTAATATTTTTTGCAGCTTTAAAAAAAAGAAAAGCTCTTTTTCATAGCGGATTAAATCCAACTCTGAAAGCTCGGAGAAATTGAGCATATAATATTTGTGGATGCCTTCGCGCTTTTCCATTATTACGTAGAGCGACTCCAGGTATTTTTCTTCATCCCTAATTTTTCCCGAACGAAGCGCGTCGTAATAAATTTTTGTTCCTGGCAGAGCGACTAAGTAAAAAAGTGAAATGGACTCTGGAGGGAGTCTAAGCGATAGAAGGTTGTTAATGGTTTCCTTGATAGTATCTTTATTCTCTCCAGCGTAGCCCCAGATAAGGTAGATCATTAAATCCAAATGGTTATTTTTGGTGAGCTCAACCGCTCGAAAATTGTCTTTTACGGTTACGCCTTTTAGCATCCGGTCGAGAATTTTTTGGGAAAAAGATTCGATGCCATAATTAACAGCAATACAACCCATATCCTTTAGGCTGTGCAAGAGGTTATCGTTCACCAGGTCAGTTCTCAAGCCGGTAATCCGAAACATAATACCCAGCCCGCTTTCTTTGATTTTTTCACGCAAAGCTCCAAACCATTCAGGATCAGAAGTGAAAAGCTCATCATCAATTCTGAAATAATGGATGCCGTACTTATTATATAGAAGCATTAAGTGTTCCCAGGCCCAATTTAGCGAACCCTGCCTAAAGCCCGGCAGATGGCGATAGCAAAAGCCGCAGAAGCCTACGCATCCGCGCGAAAACATAATTACTCCCAGTTTGTCGTCCGGACGGCTTACGGCCTGGTATTCTTTTGAGCGGCGGAAAAAAGCGTCCTGATTCGGATGAATAAGGTAGCGGTTGATATCGATTAAATCATAATCAGGGATTAGAAAGTCTTTCGCCTGGGCGCACGCCCGGTTTTTTATTACTTTACCTTCGGGATCAAGGTAGGCAATGCCGGGCGTCTCCGGTTGGTTTGAATTATTTAAGTTTTCTATCAAGGCCGGAAGCGCGGTTTCGCCTTCTCCCAAACAGACAAAATCCGCCTCGCAGTTTTTTAATAGGAGTTCGCAGGATACGGCAATGTGCCCGCCGATAATTATTTTTGTCCCCGGGGATATTTTTTTTACTTCTAAAGAGAATTTTTTTACCCAGCGGTAATGCGGGGCTAGAGCGCTAATTCCCAAAAGAGTGGAGGGCGAGTTTCTAAGGTCATCTAAAACTTGTCCTTCCAATTCCGGACGATCGTGCAAATCCACAATCTTAACTTTATAACCTTTATTTTTTAAGGCCGTTCCTAAATAAAGAAGTCCCAAGGGGAATTCTTTTTTTTCGCAGGCATAAGGCCTTATGAGCAGTACTTCGTCAATCACAAGATTAAATTGATTTTAACTTAGCCAAAAATTTATCCAGATTATCTTTTACCAGCCGGGCGGCAGCTGGAAGCGCAAGTGCGCCGTCATATGCTTTTTCCTTTCGTTGCAATAAATTTTCAATTGCCGGGTTTAATTCGGCCGCGTCTTTGATCGAATTAAAATCATAAGAAAGGTCCTTGGGGTAGCCGATTGAGTCGCAAAAATATTGATTTTTCGGATTATAGCCTAAAGATAAAAAAGGCAATCCCAGGAGGTAGGAAAAAATAATCCCATGAAGCCTCATGGAAATGACATATCGGCAACGGGACATTTCATCCATAGTTTTAAAGATATCGCCATTAAAGCTATAAATACTCACGCGATCGGGAGCCTCGCAGGAGTTCTTTAGGCGAAGATTCAGTTCAACATCCGGGTATTCGCTTCCAATATATAGATTAAAGAGTCTGACGCGGAAACCTTCCTTTATTAATCGGTTTATCAAATAAATATATTTATCAAAATGAGAATGATCAAAAAATTCTTTTTCCCGCGCCTTATTTTTTATAAGCATGAGGCCGATCAGGTCTTCATCATTTTTCTTCGGCCGGCTGAAGTAATCGGTAAAAAGTTCAAAAAGGAGCAGGGAAGTGTCTAGAGAAGAGTGTATTTCGGGATTAGCGCTAATTTTTTTTGCCAGTTCGGCAGAATGTGCGTCCCTAAGAACCGCGATATCCAGGCTGTCAAGGAGCCGGGCGCACGCTTTTTTTTCGTCAGCGGTCGTTATGGGTCCGACTGAAATTCCCAAGCCGGCCACCAGGCTTTTTTTATTGAATTTTTTAATTTTTTTTATTACTTCATATTTCCACTGGATGCTGTTTAAGGAATGGAGCACCGAACCGCCGCCGATTACTAGGGCATCGAATTTTCTTAGGCGGATATTATCAAGCAGCCGTCTAATTTTTTGGCTGGCTTTGAAGTTATATAAGCTTTTGATTTCTATTTCTTCTTGCCCCCGGTAAGCCGGCCGGCGTCCGTGCTGATAATAGGTGATCGCGTCTATGCCGTTTTTTTTAAGGAAAGAGCGCAGGGCAAAGGCCATCGCTTCATCGCCAAAGTCGCCTTGTCCCACCCAGCCGATATTTAGAATGTTTGGTTTATTATACATGCTTATTTTAATAAGATTCTTTCAGCCTCTTTTTTAAAACATTCCCAAAGAGCTTCGATTTCTTCAATTTCTTTAGATCCGTATTTCCAGATAGTGTTATAGTTTAAACTCACTCCGGAGTCAAAGGCGGCGGCCACGTAATTTTCCAGCCGCCTTTCATATTCGGCGTCAAAATCCATGCCAAGTATTTCCTTGATTTTCGCGGAAAGAGTAGTAAAATCAGTATGCTTTCGGACGTTGGGAAGCATTAGGGTGGTTTCCAAGTTCCCTAATTGGATAACCGGCTTATTTAGAAATGCCGCTTCAGCAATCGAAGTCCCGCTCGGGCTGATAATTAAGCTGGCCTTTTTCAAGAAAATTTCATTGGGTATGCGGTAGTCGACAAATTTAACGTTAATTAACCGGGCAATTTTTTTTATATAAGAAGGAGAGCGCCGGCCGGCCATTCCCGGATGCTCTCGGACCACTAAAGCGTAGTCCGCCGGCAAAGACATTGCCGCCAGCCGGGCGGTCTCTATTTGATTGCCGAAATAAGGAGCGATAACATCAATGGTCGCCTCGGGCTGGACCTGCAAGGGGAAATAGACAAATCGCCCAAGTTTTTCTAAAGGACAGAAAGGGAAACGGTCAAGAAAGCGTTTGTTGCGCAGGTGGCTGAAAAAATCCCGTAAGATAATTTTTGGCGGGCGGAAGTCGGGAGTTATGCCGGTGCTTTCCAATACATTGATTGGGCGTTTATAGTACCAGTAAAAAATCTGCCTGAAGGGAGAAAGAAATTGCCGGGTTTTTTTGTATAAGCCGATGCGGGGCTTATTGATAAGATACTCGGGCGGCTTGAAATTGGCGCGGAATTCACTTATATATTTTCTGGCTTTTTCCCGGCTGGGGCTTTCTGTTTTTTTCTCATTTAAAAGATTAACTAATTCGTGAAAATAGCCGCCGCCGACATTGTAATTGTTGGCAAAAATTCTTACTCCGCTCACTTTGCTGTCGTATAAGGCAATCATCTCCACGCCGCGTTTTTTGGCGTACAAATTTAGCATGATATGCGGAAGGGCGACGAAGTTTGGAGCGATAATCAGTTCGGGCTTGAATTGAGTGAAAATAATTTTTAAATATTTATAAACGGCTTGGACGTATAAAAGGATTTCTTCTTCGGGCAAATTGGGGGAAAAGCCGTAATAATATTTTTCTTTATAAGAGCGGACGTGGTTTCTTAAAGAAAGAACGATTGGCCAAATAGAATTAACCCCGAGCTCGGAGCAAATTTCGCTTATTGAATAAGTTTCGCCGGAAAGGTAATCGGCTGGACGGCTCATTACATTGTCATTGTCGATTATCAATTGATAGGGAACTTCTTTTTGGCTTCTTGTAAATTCGGTAGTTGTCCGTTTTAAAGTCAATGCCGCCAGAAAACACCCTTCGTGATGAAGTTTTTTAGCGATTTCGTGTCCAATATAAACTCCCCAATGGCGCTGTTGAACCATTAATATCCTTTTTCCTTCAAGCTTATTCATAAAGAAATTTTTTAGCCTTTAAACAAAAGCCGATAGTAAGATTATAACAGTATAGATTTTTGACTGTCAATTAAAATCGCACTCTTTTACAGGGCGATTTTTATTTAAAATAAGCTTAATTTCGGTTTAGCATCTTCCATCTTTCTATGAAGCTTAAAGATGATGTTTTTAGCTAAGCTAAGATGAAATTTATCCTTCTCGCACAGCTTTTTTCTTTGACAATGATAGGCTCATTGACTATAATAATATAGTAGTTTTAGCTCTAGTTGGGCTGTTTTTACAAAGCTATTTTCTTCTGAATTATGGCGTATAATATAAAATATTTTGCTGACTTTAGCCAAAAAGGGTGGGACAAGGAAGTTCAAAGACTAAAAGAGGCAAGCTATTACCATTCTTGGCACTGGCTTTGCTATGCAAGCCGGATGTCGGGGGTAATAAGCCACAATTCATTCGCCCTATACGATGAGGGCGAACTTTTGGCCATCTGCCCGCTCGCAGCAACTGATAACGGATCGGGTGTACGGGCGCTTTCTTTCGGGTTCGGACCTTTGGGCGCTCCAGCCCTAACTAGCTCGCACAGAAGCGAGCGGAGAAAGACGCTCGATTTTATTATCCAGATTTATTTGGAGGCTTTGGAAAAAAATAAGGCGGAAAAAATAATTTTTGCCCGCCATCCATTAAACCAAGATATGCTGGATTGCGGCCGGCTGGATTTTAAATACTGTTTTGAATTACTGCGCTACCAATTTTTTTATCTTGTTGAAAATATTTTAGCCATAGATTTAACCCGCGAAGAAGAGGATCTCGTAAAAGAGGTGGGGAAATACCATTACCGGCATATAAAAAGAACCCGGAAAAAGGGCGTCGCAGCCAAGGTTTTTAATTCTTCAGAAAATTCGAAAGAGCTAGACAAGAGATTTTCCGAATTTCGGCAAGCTCACTTCGCTGCTTCAGGCAAAAAAACCCGTCCGGATGAAACTTGGGACATAATGCATCAATGCCTAAGAGAAAAAAAAGCCAGCCTATTCGCCGCTTTTTATGATAATGAGCCGATAAGTTTTTTATTTGCCGGGGAATGGAATAAGATGGCTTTTGGCTGGTCCCAGGCCAATCTGCTTGAGCGTGAAAAAGAATTTTCACCTCGCCATATGCTTGAATGGGAAGCAATGCTTTATTACAAAAAGCAAGGGTTTGAATTTTATGAATTGGGACGGATGCATTATGGCGCCCAGCCTTTTTACGTCTCCAGCCCCAAGGAAAAAAGCATCAGCGTTTTTAAAGAGCGCTACGGCGGAGTGCTTCTGCCGAAGATAACCTGGACTGGTTATAAGAATCCCAAACTTCAAAAATATGAGGTTGAAGCGTTAATCGGCAGATATTTAAAAGAAGACAATATTATTAAAATACCTCAATCTTAATATGCTAACCAGTTTTAATATCCAGGCCGAAAAAATTGAGAAGCTGAAAAGTTGCCGGCTGTCTGTTTTCGGGCGGCTGGAAAAGGATATCGTTTGTACTTTTTCCGGAAAAACCGCGCTTTCTTTAGTATTAAAATATTTCCGGCAGAATGGAACGCTTAGCGATAAAACCGGCGAGGTAATGGTTCCGTCTTGGCTTGGGGGGCCGGTTTATATGATAATGCATAAGTTTTGCTTTCCCACAGTTTTTTACAATAAAAAGGTAAAAGTCCTTATGGCCTACCATCAATGGGGATTTCCTCAAGATATTGATTATCTTAAGGATTTTTGCGAAGATAAAAAGCTCGTTATGATTGAAGACTGCGCCCACGCTTTCCGAAGCTATTATAAAGGAAAAAGGCTCGGAACTTTTGGCCAGGCGGCCATCTTTAGCTTTGCCAAATTTTTTTCCTCCATAGCTGGCGGCGCAATTTATTCTGAAGATAAAAAATTAAAAAAATTTGCAGAAAGGGAGCTTTCCCAAGGCGAAGATAAACTTTCCCGAAAAGCTTTTTACCATAATTTTAAGGTCGGCCGAAAACCGGATAAGAATAATTTGATTGAGCTTGAAAGGTATTACGCCGTGTATGACCGGCTGGGGAGATGCCCGGCCTATTCGCTAAACAAGGTAAAAAGCGAACTGGCGGGAGAAAATAATGCATTGGCCAGGAGGAAGAAGAATTTTTTTCTCCTCCGAGAAGCTTTTAAAAATTGCCGCCGCGCGGAACTTTTTTCTGCGGATGATATTCTTCCTTGGGCGCTTCCTTTGTTTACCCGCAAGGGCGCGGAAGAAAAAGTCGTCCATTCCCTAAAAAAAATAAATATTATTTCCGGCGTTTACCACTTTGACGTCAATAAAAATATGCTTAAGCCTAAATTTGAGAGATGTGTCGGGTTGCCGTGCCACCAGGGACTCGGAGAAAGGGAGCTTGAGGATATAATCAAGGCGGTTAAAGCTAATATTTAATTTATGCCAGTCATAGAAATTTTCAAAAAAATCGCGAGCCTTCTTCGGCTTTTTAGGCGCGCTTTCGGCCAATATAAAATGGCCATCTCAAGTTTGGTAATATTGAGTTTTTTTAACGGGATTTTTGAAGGCATTGGCATAACGACGATCATCCCGATTTTTTCCTTTGTCAGCAAAGGCCGGGTGGACAGCCTCGATATAGTTACCAAAACGATCGAAAAGGTCTTTCTTTTTTCAGGCGTACCTTTTACTTTAAAATATTTACTGATTTTGCTGATCATTCTATTCATTGCCAAGTCAGCCGTACTTTTTTTCGCCAGCTATATTTCTTCTTTAATAACCGCCAAATACGAAAGAGTAACCCGGGCCCATCTTTTTAAAATAACGCTGGAATCCGATTGGCCATATCTTTCAACCCAAAGACTGGGCTATTTGGATCAAGTAATAACGACCGACGTTAATACCAGTTCGGGGCTTTTTTTCAATCTAACTAGCTTTATCATCATCGTCACCAAGCTATTGGTTTATATAACTATCGCCATAAATCTTTCTATTCCCATTACTCTCATGGCCTTGCTTCTTGGAGTACTAGTTATGTTTGTTTTTAAGCCTCTGTTTTTTAAAAGCAAGCAAATGTCCGAATTGACCGCCATGACTTATAAGAAAATGGCCCACTTCATTAACGAAAATATTCTTGGGATGAAGACGGTAAAATCTTTATTGGCCGAGAAAAAAGTAGTCGAAAAAGGGACGAAATATTTTGATGAGGTAAAGCGGCTGAATATCAAAGCGGCGGTGGCAAAAAATATTACCAACGCCTTGATGCAGCCGATTGGACTGGTTTTTATTATGTCGCTTTTTGCCTTTTCTTATAAAACCCAGCTTTTTGATTTTGGAACTTTTGCCGTTATAGTCTACGCCATTAACCAAATATTTACCCTAATCCAGATGTTCCAGGCGCAATTGCACGGAATGGTTTCTGCCGCGCCTTATCTAAAAAGCATTCTAGACTATCAGGACATGACTAAAAATAGCAAAGAGGCGGATGCCGGCCAAGAGAGATTCAGATTTGATAAATCTTTCAGATTTAACAACGTCGGATTTAGCTATAACAAAGACAAAAAAGTTTTGGACGGGGTCGATTTTTCAATCAATAAAGGAAAAATGATTGGCCTTATAGGCGCATCAGGGGCGGGAAAAACCACCATTGTTGATCTTTTACTAAGACTTCTAAGAGCTGAAAAAGGGAAAATAACGGTTGATGGAATAGATATTGAGAAAATATCTATAAATGAATGGAGATCTAACGTGGGATATGTTTCGCAGGATATTTTTTTAATGAATGATACGATTGCCAACAATATCCGTTTTTATGAAGATAGTTTGGCAGAAAATGATATTATTGAAGGGGCTAAAACGGCGAACATCCATGATTTTATTGAAGGTTTGCCCGATAAATACGATACGATTGTGGGAGAAAGGGGAATTTTACTTTCCAACGGACAAAGGCAAAGAATCGCCTTGGCCCGGGTTCTGGCTCGAAGGCAAAATTTGTTAATCCTTGACGAAGCAACAAGCGCCCTGGATAATGAATCGGAAATGCTTATCCAGGAAGCCATAGAAAGATTAAAAGGAAAAATTACAATTTTAGTCATCGCCCATCGGCTTTCAACGGTTATGGCGACAGACAAGATTATTGTTTTAGAGAACGGGAAAATTATTGAGGAAGGGAAGCCGGACGATCTTCTAAAAGATTGCAAGAGCTATTTTTACAAAGTTTATAACATTCGGGAGCTGGCCTAGAAATGATGCGGAAATTGCCCAGGCTGATGTTTAAAGAAATGGTGTGAAGGCAAGTCTGGCGATTAATTGAAGGCGGCTTTTTCGCCGGAAATTTTTTATGTTTAATAAAAACAATAAAGTCTTATTTATAATCCACGATTTATACCAGGATGACAACCGGTTTCCGTTAGGCCCGGCCTATTTAGCGGCGGTTTTAAATAAAAACGGCGCGACCGCGGAAGCTTACTGCATGGATGTTTTTCATTTTTCCAACGATGACCTGGCGCGGCACTTGGATAAAAACGAATATGATTTAATCGGCGTTGGATTTTTAGCCGCCCGCTTTGAAGAAACCGTCCGCGAACTCTGCCGGGTGATAAACGCCCATAAAAAAAACGCCTGGTTAATACTCGGCGGGCATGGCCCTTCGCCCATCCCGGAATATATTCTTCGGGAAACCGGAGCCGATATGATAGCGATAGGAGAGGCAGAAAATACCATTATTGACCTGCTGTCCTGCAAGCTAAATAATGGCAGCCTGGCCGATGTGCCTGGCATAGCCTATCTGGATAAAGGGGAGTACCGCTATACCGGTCCGGCCAAAATTGTTAAACAGCTAGATGATGTACCATTTCCTTTGTGGGAAATATTTCCCATGGAAAAATATACGGCCTGCTCCCAAATGTATAACCAGGGGCCGGAGGAAAAAAGCTTTTCAATAATCGCCGGCCGGGGCTGCATTAACCGCTGTAATTTCTGTTATCGCATGGAAAAGGGGATAAGGCTGCGGTCTGTTGCGAACATCATGGAAGAATTGAAGCTTCTTTATAGCCAATACGGCGTCAATTGTTTTTTCTTCGAAGACGAGCTATTTGTTTTTTCAAAGGCCCGGCTAAAAGAATTTAATGAGGCGTTAAAAGAAGCGGGTTTGAAAATTAAATATTTAGCTAACGCCCGGGTGGACATAATTGACGAAGAGTTGGTTGAACTATTGAAAGAAACCGGCTGCCAGTTCGTAAATATCGGCTTTGAATCTTCTAGCGACCGGGTACTGGAACTGATGAAAAAAAACGCCACCAGCGACCAAAACATCCGGGCTATGGAAATAATCAATAAAGCCGGCGGAATCGGCATGGGGCTTAATTTTATCTGGAACAATTTAGGCGATACGGAAGAATCTTTAAAAGAAAACGTGCGTTTGATAAAAAAATATAATACTTATTACCAGTGCCGGACCATCCGCCCGGTTACGCCTTATCCCGGCGCTGACCTTTATTATACCCTGATTGAAATGGGAAGGATCGAGGGGCCCAAAGATTTCTTTTTGAAGTTTAAAAATTCGGATTTGATTTTTGAAAATGTCATGGATATTCCTCTGGAGAAAGCCTATGATTGCCTTTTGGCCGCCAATACCGAGCTAATCCGCGACCATTACAGCCATAAAGGGGAAAACGTAGAGGAAGGCGAAGCGCTAATCCGCCAGCTAGACGGCCTTTATTCCGGAAAAATTACTACCTTCAGGGGAACGAGACATTACAATCGGGAGGAAAAATAGTATGAAAAATATTCGCATCATACCCAGGCTGGACATCAAGGGGCCGAATGTCGTTAAGCCGATTCAGACCGAGGCTTTGCGCGTTGTTGGCAACCCCAAAGAAATGGCCCGGCGCTATTACGAGGAAGGGGCTGATGAAATACTCTACCTGGATATCGTAGCGAGCCTTTACCAAAGAAATATTGACTTTGATTTATTAAAATCCGTTACCGAGGATATTTTTATTCCCGTAACGGTCGGCGGCGGGATAAGGAGCCTGAACGACATAAATTACGCCTTGAGAGCCGGCGCCGACAAAGTGGCGATCAATACTTATCTGGTTAAAAATCCGGCTTTTATTTCTGAAGCAGTTCGCGAGTTCGGTTCGCAGTGTATTGTATTGTTCGTCGAAGCCAAAAAACAGCCGACCGGAATTTACGAGGTCTATACCGACGGCGGGCGGGAGCATACCGGGTTAGAAGCAATTGAATGGATCCGCCGGGGAATTGAATTAGGCGCCGGGGAAATTTTAATTTCTTCCATCGATCGGGACGGAACCCGGCGAGGGTATGATCTTGAATTACTAAAAAAGGTTTCGGAAATTGCGCCAATACCCGTAATCGCCCATGGCGGGGCGGGAAGCCCCGAATCATTAATCCGGGCGGTGCGGGACGCCAGAGTCGACGCCTTAGCAGTATCTTCAATTTTTCATTATCAAGAATGTTCAATAAATGCCGTAAAAGAAAATTTAGCCGCGGAAGGAATTAATGTTCGAAAAATATGAAGCCGGTAAAAATAGCCATAACCGATTACGGAGTGGGTAATCTTTACAGCCTGGTTCGGGCGCTGAAATTTTTTAATGCCAGCGCGGAGATTACCGAGGACGCCGATTCGCTTGACGGCTTTGACGGCATAATTCTGCCGGGCGTCGGATCTTTTGCGGCCGGCATGCGGGGATTAAAAATCAGGGGGCTTGCCGAAAAAATAAAGAAGCTGGCTGGCGAAGGAAAACCGATACTGGGCATATGCCTGGGCGCCCAGCTATTATTGACCGAAGGGCATGAGTTTGGTACTTTTAACGGATTAGATATTATTAAAGGAAAAGTGATTAAATTCCCTCCGCTGGAAAATAAGGAAAAAATTCCTCATATCGGCTGGAATAAGCTATCTCTTCCTAAAGGCGGAAGCTGGGGCAAAACTGTGCTGGATGGGATAAAAGAAGAAAGCGACGTCTATTTTGTCCATTCATATTATCTGGATCCGGAGTCGACCGGCGATGTGCTCGCACTGACTGATTACGGGGGCTTTGCCTTTTGCAGCGCGGTTAAAAAAGGCAATGTTTATGGCTGCCAATTCCATCCGGAAAAAAGCGGAAAAGTTGGATTAAAAATAATCGACAATTTTTTAAAAATTTGCGGCGGACAGCTTTCTGTTTAGCTGGAGGGCAATGTAAGGCAGTCTGGTTATAAAGAGAATAAAATATATGGAACAATTAGAAGCTAAATACGGTCTGCCGGCGGAAGTTAAATTCTGCAAAAGATGCGTGATTTCCAATCAGCGTCCGAACGCCACGGTTGAATACCAGCATACGGCCGATTCAAAGAAAAAAACCATCCATTTTGACGCGGAAGGGGTTTGCGACGCTTGCCGGGTGGCGGAAAAGAAAAAAAATGAAATTAACTGGGACGAGCGCGAAGCAGAATTAAAGGCGCTTTGCGACCGGTATCGGAAAAAGGACGGCTCTTACGACTGCCTGGTTCCGGGCTCGGGCGGGAAAGACAGCTTCTATACCTCGCACATCCTAAAATATAAGTACGGCATGCATCCTTTGACCTGCACTTGGGCGCCGCATATTTATACGCCCTGGGGCTGGAATAATTTTCAAAACTGGATTGGATCCGGCTTTGATAATTATCTTTTTACCCCTAATACCCGGGTCCATCGCCTTTTAACCCGTCTGGCCGTAGAAAATATCTTTCATCCTTTCCAGCCGTTTATTTTTGGACAAAAATCTTTAGCCCCGAAAATGGCCTTAACTTATAATATCCCCTTGGTAATTTACGGCGAACACGAAGCCGAGTACGGCAATCCGATCGCGGACATGGAAAACGCCCGCCGCGACTGGTCGTACTTTACCGCTAAGGACAAGTCGAAGATATTTTTTGGCGGAGTTTCCGTTGAAGAATTAAAAACCAGGTATGGAATTGAAGAAAATGATTTAGCGCCTTATATGCCGGCCGATCCGGAGGAACTTACAAAAAACAAAGTTGAAGTGCATTATCTTGGATATTATTTAAAATGGCATCCCCAAGCCTGCTATTATTACGCGGCCGAGCACGGCAATTTCCAGGCTTCGCCCGAACGGACGCCCGGCACTTACTCGAAATACAATAGCATTGACGATAGAATCGACGATTTTCATTATTTGACGACTTTCATTAAGTTCGGCATCGGCCGGGCGACTTACGACGCTTCCCAGGAAATCCGCTCCGGCGATATCACCCGGGAAGAGGGAGTGGCTTTGGTAAAACGCTATGACGGCGAGTTTCCGGAAAGGTTTAGCGAAGAGATTTTTAAGTATTTGAGCGTTTCCGAAAAAGAGTTTCCGGCGGCCTATAAGATGTTTAAAAATCCGGTTATGACGCGGGAACATTTTATGCAATTGGCCGATCAATTCCGCTCGCCCCATTTATGGAAAAAAGAGAATGGCGAATGGAAACTGCGCTACCAGGTAAATTAGCAAAGAGTTGCCGGTATTGTTCTTTTTTCGCTGCGCCTGCCTGCCGGCAAGGCAGGGAACTCGCCCCGCCTTCAGGCGGGACTCAAATAGTCCTCGTTTCAAAAATAAAATATTTCCGCTAAGCTGATAAAATATGAGAAACATTTTAGAAGGATATAAAATTTTTAACATTGACCCTAAGCAATTGAGAAATAAGGATTTTTTTCGCAATGTTTTGGAATACCGGAAGTTTGTTATGGATAAATTCCCGGACGCGGTAAGAAAAACGGAAGAATTTAAGTGCCTTTTATGCGGAAGTTCTAATGGGAAAGAGTTTTTAAAATATAAAAATTATCCTTTATTTGAGTGCCTGGATTGCGGTATGGTTTCTCCTAATGTGGATTTAAGCAAGGTGGATGAAAAACTGGTTTATGATTCGGAAACCGCTTTGCAGGATGTAAAAAATGATGTGATCAATAATTATGATTACCGGAAAAAAACTTACGCGCCTGAACGGCTAAATTATATCCTGGAAAAAACCGGTTTAAAAAAAGAAGAGGTGAGGCTTTTGGATGTCGGCTGCGGCCCCGGATATCTCCTTGAGCACTTAAAAGAAAGCGGGGTTAACTACAAGGGCTTGGAATTGGCCGATTTTTTAGTGGAAATCTGCAAGGGAAGAGGATTGAACGTTGAAAAAAGCGACTTGGCCAATGAGCCGGACGGCGCCTATAATATCATTACCTTGTTTGATGTTTTGGAACACCTAAGGGTACCGATTGAGATGTTTAAAACGTTGAATAAAAAGCTGGAGGCCGGCGGCTATGTCCTGGCTTATACTCCCAACATCCACTCTATCGCTTTCCATCTAATGGGCGGTCTGCAAAACAATGTTTATCCCTATATACATTTGTGTTTTTTTGATCCCCGGTCGCTAGATTACCTGGCAAAAAAAACCGGCTTTGAGGTTCAATCCATCGATTATTACGGCTTGGATGTTATGGACTATTTAAGTTATAAAAACTACGAAGACGATTATGACTATTTAGGAAAATTAAAGGAATTTATCCCTGTCATGCAGGCGGTTATTGATAAGGGAAAAATAAGCAATCATCAAAGGATTATTTTTAAGAAGATTTAATTGGTCTTTTAAATAAGCATTTTACTTAGAGGAGAGGAAATGAAAACAACAAATAAGGCTAAAAGAAATATTTGGGTATTCTGGGCTTTAGGTGAAGCGTCCATCAGCGCCGTCTCGGTATTTATCCTGAAACTGGCCGGACTGGAAATCGGAGTGATTGACCAAGCAATAGTCATGACCTTGGCCTTAAGCCTGTTCCAGGTAATTTTTAGCGCCTTTACGGTATTTTTCGGCCGGAAGTACCAAGTCAAAAGCAGGGAAATCGGGTGGATGGTCGCTTTCGGGTTTATTGGATTTTTTATGGATGTGATGGCCTTAACAGTCTTTCAGCTTGGCGGCAGTATAATCATTTTTTCCTTGATTTTCAGCCTGTCAATCATACCAGGAGCGGTTATTGACAGAGTTTGGTTCGGCATCCGTTTCAGCTGGCGACAAATAATAGGAATTATGGTTGGCGCCTTAGCGATTTATTCGATGTTCGGCTGGCCGTCCTTTGGCGGGAATTTTTCCGGCCAAATTCCTGTCTGGGTTTGGCTTTCGGTCCTGGTTTCCATTGCCGCCGCCCTTAACCAGGGGATAAGCGTTAAAGTCAGGAACTCCAATCCTCTGGTTATGAATATGGTCGGTGGCGCGGCTATGGTAATCCTGGCTATGGCCGCTTTGATGATTCGCGGCAACTTGGACCTTATCTATAAAAGCGAACAGCCTTTCCCGCTCTTATGGCAATTATCGTTTGTCCTCGGCCTTTTGGTCGTCGGCCAGTGGACATGCAATCTCTCGACTTACCGGTACGGACAGGAGATAACCATCACTTTAAAAAAGTTGGTGGTAAGGAGCGGCTTTCTTTTACTTTCGGCCGGGTTGGGAGCGCTATTTTTTAGCGAGGCCTTTTCCATTCCCCAAATTGTCGGCATCGTCCTTTTTCTCGTTTCTTTCGCTCTTATTAAAGAAGAGGCTTGGCAGTTTCTTGCCAATAAAGTTAAGATTTAAAACGCCGCTATTAGGAGATAGCGGTTATTTTCTAAAAATAATTTAAAATTATGAAAATTTTAGCCTATATCCCGGCCCGGGCCGGATCAAAGCGGGTGCCGAATAAAAATATAAAGAATTTTTTGGGCAAGCCTTTGATCGCCTATACGGTTTTACAAGCTAAAGCCTGTTCCATAGTAGACCGGGTTGTCGTGGATACTGACTCGCCAAAGATCGCGCAGATAGCAAAAAAATACGGGGCCGAGGTTCCTTTTTTGCGGCCCGCTCACTTGGCCACTGATAAATCCCAAGTAGTTTTCAGCTTGCTAAACGTGTTGAATCGGCTGAAAGATGATGAGGGTTATGTTCCTGATTATGTATTATTACTGCAAACCACCTCGCCGCTCCGGGAGATGAAGGACATCATGGACGCCTGGAAAATGATTAAGTCAACCGATGCCACAACCGTGCTTACTGTGTGCCCAACCCATCCTAAGCTCTATTATTTGGGAAAAAATAACGAAACAATTTTGGTTAATGGCTCTGAAGGCAAATCAAATAATACCCAAACTTGGCCGCCGGCCTATCTCTTAAACGGCTGTTTTGTTTATATAATAAAAACGAGCGCGCTTCTAAAAGAAAAAAGGATTATCACCAAAAAAACCAAGGCCGTTGTTTGCCCCCGCTGGCGCTCGGTCGATATCGATACGCCCGAGGATTGGGTGATGGGCGAATTTTTGTATAAGAACAAAAAGGCGATCGAGAAGCGGATAAAATCCTTGGAAAAAAAAGCGCCCCGGCCATAAAGACCGGGTTTTTCTTTAGGGGGCGAACACCGGGAAATCCATTGAAAGATGCATATATTAGTGCTAAACTGGATTTATGTCAAAAGTAAAAAAACTGAAAATCGGCATCATCGGTTTTGGCTCAATCGGCCAAAGGCATTTTAATAATTTAGCCCAGTATAAGCCTGAAATAACGGTTTTTTCAAAGCACAAAGATGTTCTGGGCCAGGCGGTTAATAACTGGGGAGATTTTAAAAAATTCGGGCCTTTTGACGCGATTTTTGTTACCAATGAAACCCATAAGCATGTGCCGACGATTTTTAAGTGCCTGGAATTAAAACCCCGGGCAATTTTTGTCGAAAAGCCGATTTCCCATAGTTTGGACGGTTTGGCTAAAGTAATGGAGGAAGCAAAGAAGAAAAAGATTAGCCTTTGGGTCGGCTACAATTTTCAGTTTTATAAGCCATTTTTGAAGATAAAAGAAATACTGAAATCGCGCGCGATTGGAAAAATTTATTACGCCCGGGTTTCAGCCGGGCAGGATCTGCGCGAATGGCGCAAAAGGGATTATAGGTTAAACTATGGAGCAAAAAAATTCCAAGGCGGAGGCGTGATGCTTGATTTGGTCCATGAGATAAACTACGCCGGCTGGATTTTAGGTGAAAAACTAATTCCCAAGACCGCGCTTGTCAGTAAAGTGTCGAACTTAGAAATTGACACAGAAGACTGCGCAGAAAGCATATTTTCGACTAAAGACGGAACCGTGGTTAGCGTGCACCAGGATTATTTGCGCATCCCCGGAAAGCGCGGATTAGAATTAGTGGGAGAAAAAGGTACTCTCGCTTGGGATTCACAAGCTAATCAAATTTGCGTTTATGGAAGGAAGGGAGTTAAGCGTATTAATATTAATCAGGAAAGAAACGGAATGTTTAAGGATGAATTGGAGTTTTTCCTTAACCAGTTAAAAAAGAATAAATTTTTTACCAATATTGAGGAAGCGATTCGGGATGTTAAAAATATTGTCTATTTGAAAAAGCATGCGAAAAAATAAACTAAAAATTTTACAAATCGGCCTGGGATCGATGGGAAAGAGGCGGATCCGCAACCTGCTTTTTCACGAAATAAAAGAAAGCCAAATCATCGGTTTTGATCTTGCGGCGCCGAGACGAAAGGAAATGGAAAAATTATTCCCGGAGATAAAGACTTATGGCGATTTTAATTTAGCCATGAAAAATGAATCGCCGAACGTTTTTATAATTTCCACTCCGCCAAATCTGCACCACGACTATTTTCTCTTTGCCGCCAAAAATAAAATCAATTTTTTTTGCGAAGTGCCAACTAATGATAAGGGCTATAAAGAATTGATGCCCAAGCTGTCTAATAAATTCGTCGCCGCCCCGTCCTGCACTTTCCGTTACGTTCCGGCCATAAAAAAAATAAAAGAGCTTTTGGGCAATGGAATAATTGGAAAGCCTTTGATATTTAATCACTATCTTGGGCAATACCTGCCTGACTGGCATCCGTATGAAGATTACCGAAAAGTCTACTTTGCCAAAAAAGAAACCGGCGGGGCTAAAGAAATGCTCCCTTATGAATTAGTCTGGCTAAGCCATATTTTCAAATCCGAGCCGAAGAAAGCAACCGGCGCGTGCCGTAAAGTGTCGGACCTGGAAATGACGGCGGATGATGTTTATTCAGTGATTGTGCAATTTGAAAACGGCGTTTTGGGCAACATGATGATTGATTTATTAAATCGGGAAGCCGGCCGGACATTAAGGATTATCGGGACTCAAGGAACGCTGGACTGGGATTGGCTCGGGTATTCAATAAGGATTAAGCAGGCAGGAGTTAAAACGGCCAAGCTGATAAATGTAAAAAAAGAAAAAAAATTCAAGCACTATAATACGACCGAAGACATTTATCGGGAAGAAATGAAAAAGTTTTTAGATGCAGTTTGCGGCAAAAAGAAATATCCTTACAGCTATAAAGAGGATTATCGGATTTTAAAAGTTTACGGCGCGGTAGAGAAGGGTAATAATTTAAAAGAGCTGGATTAGGATTAGTATATGAACAACTTTATCCAAATTGGCAATAGAAAAATCGGAAAAGATTATCCGCCTTTTGTTATCGCTGAAATTGGTATTAATCATGAAGGCGATTTTGACAAGGCCGTCCGGATGATTAATGACGCTAAAGGGGCCGGGGCCGACTGCGTGAAATTCCAGTGCCACGTAGTCGAGGATGAGATGGCGCCGGAAGCGAAGAAAATAATTCCCGCCCATGCGGGAGAGTCGATTTGGGATATAATGGTGCGCTGTGCTTTTCGAGAAGAAAAAGAGAGGGAGCTGAAAAAATTAGTGGAAGAGGCCGGGATGATTTATCTGTCCACGCCTTTTTCCCGGGCCGCGGCTGACCGATTGGAAAAGATGGACGTTTTAGCCTATAAAATCGGGTCGGGGGAATGTAATAATTATCCGCTTTTAAAGCATATTGCCGGTTTTGGAAAACCGATTATTTTATCGACCGGGATGAATGATATTGAATCCATTAGAAAAAGCGCTGAAATTTTCCGCGACGCTAAATTGCCTTATGCATTATTACACTGCACTTCCATGTATCCCGCGCCTTATAACAAAGTGCGCCTGGGCGCCTTGGAAGAGATGAGCCGGGAATTTCCGGACGCGGTTATCGGCTTGTCAGATCACAGCTTGGGAATTTATACCTGCCTTGGCGCGGTTTCCTTGGGGGCCGCAATCCTGGAAAAACATTTTACTTCGGATAAAACTTGGCCCGGTCCGGATATTGCTTTGTCCATTGATCCGGCTGAATTAAAAGAAATGGTTATCGGCGCGCGGGCTATTTTTGAGGCTCTGGGAGGCAAAAAAGGAATTTTACCCGAAGAGCAGGGGATAATTGATTTTGCCTACGCCTGCGTGGTGACAATTAAGGACATAAAAGCCGGAGAAAAATTTTCTCCGGAAAATATTTGGGTCAAGCGGCCGGGCACCGGGGAAATAAAAGCGGTTGATTATGAAAGTTTATTCGGCAGATCTGCTGCCCGTGATTTGCCGGCCGATGTTCAGGTGAAGAGAAGCGACGTGGTTTAAAAAAGATGCAGTTTAAGGAAGCGGATTAAGCGGTTTGACACCGCTTCGCGGCAAGCCCCTTATGCCCGGTATGGGAGCGCGCATGGGCGTTTGACAACCATGGCAAAAATAAAGCGATATGAAAAATGAAAAAAGAAAAATATTATTCATAACCGAACGCCGGGCGGATTACAGCCGGCTAAAGCCGATCATGCAGGCGGTGCGAAAAAGCCGGAAACTGGAATTAAAGCTTTTAGTTACCGGCGCGCATTTATTAAAGGATTTCGGCGAAACCAGAAAAATAATAGAGAGCGATGGTTTTAGAGTGGACGCGGTTTTGCCGATTTTTACGCATCAAGATGATGACGAAGGAACGCACATGATAAAAGCCATGGGCAAGGCTTTAATCGGCATGGCCGATGTTTTTAACCGGCTCAAGCCTGATATAGTGTTCTGTGGCTTTGACTTAGGCGCGCATCTCGCCGCCGCCATAGCCGGAATGCATTTAAACATCCACGTCGTCCATATCCAGGGCGGGGAAGTATCCGGAACAATAGATGAAGTTTTGCGCCATGCCCTTACAAAATTTTCACATATTCATTTAGCGGCAACCTACAAAAGCGTGAAACGGATAATAAAAATGGGAGAAGATCCGCGCTATGTTTTTAATGTAGGCTCGCCTACTATCGATACTATCCGGTCAATTAAATATCCTTCAAAAGAAACGATCTGCAAAAAATATGGCTTGGATGCAAAAAAGAAACTGATAATTTTTTCCCAGCATCCGGTAACCACCGAAGTAAAAGAAGTGGTTAATCAAATTAATGAGAGCATCAACGCCTTAAAATACGCAGCAAAAAAATACAACCTGGAAGTCCTGGCTATCTATTCCAATAATGACGCCGGAGGAAAGCGCATAATCTCGAGCCTGAAAAAATCCGGGATAAAGGTCTTGCCGCATATTGTTTATGAAGATTACTTGCGTCTTATGAAAGTGGCTGATGCTTTAGTCGGGAATTCTTCCGCTGGAATCCACGAAGCGCCGTCCTTCGGACTGCCGACCGTTAACATCGGTTCGCGCGAACAATACCGCGAGCGGGGAGTGAATGTTATTGACTCGCGATGCAGTAAAAGGGATATAACAAAAGCAGTGGAGAAATGCCTGTTTGATAAAAAATTTATTGCCAAAGTAAGGCGCGGAAAAAATCCTTATGATAACGGGCTGACGGCTAAAAAGGTGGTGAAGATTTTGGAAACTATCAAATTACCGCCGATTCAGAAGGTAATCACTTATTAGCCGCCCGGAAAATGAAGGATGGGCAAGCTCGCTTCTTGTATTTATTTATAGATTTTCATCGTTACATAAGCATTATGAAGGCTTTGTTATTAGGCGGGACCGGATTCATTGGAACAAGCCTGGCGCGGGAGCTTATTGGCGCCGGAGCCGAGGTAATTTTAGTTGGCCTTAATTCCTTGCCAGATAGCGGGAGCTATGGTAAATTATTAAGCCATCAGATTGATTTAACCCGGCCTTCGGAGGATTTGAAAAAATTGGCTGATGATAGCGATATTATCGTTATTTTAACCCAGCCGGATAAGAAGATTATTGACAATTTAATAGAAATATTTCAAGAGCTGAAAGAAAGAAAAAAGATTATTTATCTTTCCTCAATGCTCATATACCGGGATGAGCTGAAACTGGCAGATGAAAAATCTCCAATCCAGCCGGTTTCCGAATATGAAAAAGGCAAGATCTGGGAAGAAGAAAGGCTGGGCGGAATAAGCCAAACCCATTCGATAATTATCGCCCGGCTGGCGAATGTTTACGGCAACAATCTGAACCGGGGAATAATAAAAAAAATATTCAGCTCTTGTTTAGAAGGGAAAGAGCTTACTATTAACGGCGGCGGCAATTCAGTGAGAGATTACATTTATATCAGCGACCTAACGGCCTTTCTTAAATTATTGATTTTTTCCGATGCCGGGAAGGGAAAAGAAATTTACAATATTTGTACGGGCGAAGGAACCTCGGTAAACCAACTCGTTAAAATGATTGGAGGGATTTGCAATAAAGAGATTAAGGTAAGGCACGCCCCGAAGATTATTGAAAAAGAGAGAATTGTCGGAGCTAACGGAAAAATTACTGATAAAGCGGGATACCGGGCTGAATACGATATTAAAAAAGGATTGGTTGCGACATACAAAAATTTTTTAGGAAGAAAATAACTATGGAATGCCGGCTTTGCCAGTCAAAAAAAATAAAAGTGCTTAAAAGGGAATTAAGATATAAGACCCGGCGAAATGTTTTAAGCTGCCAAGCTTGCGGATTTATTTTCCTTGCCCCCTCCCAAAGCCAAATAAATTATCAAAGCAAGGATTATCGGAAAAAGTTCGGTCCGAGTTTAAAAAGAACTTCGGCCAGCCGGGAGATTTTTAGCCTTTATTCAAAATTCCAGGAGCCGATATTGAAAAATTTAAGGCCGATACTGAATAAAAGAATGAAAGTGCTGGATATCGGCTGTTCGACCGGACATTTTCTTAGCTCTTTGAAGGGACTGGTTGGGGAAAGGGTGGGGTTGGAATTAAGCCGCGATGCAGTGAATTTCATCAGGCGCAATCTTGACTTTAAAGTTTATTCCAAGCCGCTGGGGAGCGAACCGATAAAAGAAGGGCCGTTTGATTTAATAACTTGCCTTCAGGTTTTAGAGCATATTGAAAATCCGGCATATTTCCTAAAGGAAGTTGAAAAAAATTTAAAGCCCGGCGGATGGCTTTACATTGAAGTGCCGAACGTCGAGGACGCGCTATTGAAGCTATTTGCAGTTAAGGGCTATTTTGACTTCTATTTTCGCGAGGCCCATGTATCCTATTTTAGCCAAAGGACTTTAAAAATGCTCTTAGCTCAAGCCGGATTTAAAGGCAAAATTTTTACCGCGCAATGCTATAACATCTTAAATCACATTAACTGGGTTTTAACCGGAAGCCCGCAGGATAATTTTCAAACCGGGAATAGCGCGCCAGGGCTGGCAGTAGAAAAAGGCGGCAATCTGAAGGCCAAGCGGGAAATAAACAAAATAGTAAGAAAAATGGATATTGAATATAAAAAGATACTGGAAAAAAACGGCTTGGGAGAAAACATTGTTTTCTTAGGAAAGAAAAACGTCCATTGAAGCTATCGATTTTTATTGCAAAGCCGTGCAATCGGGCGCTCAATACTAAAGTATGCAAAATGAATTTAAAAACAAAAAAATATTAGTAACTGGCGGAACCGGCTCGATTGGTTCGGTTATTGTAAAGAGCCTTTTAAAATTCGAACCGGCCCAGATCCGGGTTTTGTCTCGGGACGAATCCAAACAGCAGGCTCTCGCCCAGGAGCTCTCCGGCGATTTAAGGGTGAGGCTTTTAATCGGCGACATAAGAAACAAGGAAAGGGTGTTTAAGGCTATGGAAAACATTGATATTGTTTTCCACGCCGCCGCCATGAAGCACGTCTTATCCTGCGAAAATGACCCCTACGAGGCGGTAGAAACCAACGTCCGGGGGATGCAGAATATTATTGACTGCGCTATGGCCCACGACGTCGCGAAAGTAGTCGGCATTTCAACCGATAAAGCGACCGATCCGGTAAGCGTCATGGGCTGTACTAAGCTCTTGGCCGAAAAGGTGATGCTCGCCCATTACATGGGATCGCACCCGACTAAGTTTTGTTTTGTCCGCTTTGGCAATGTCCTAAATTCCCGCGGGTCGGTTTTACCGATATTTTACAAGCAAATCGCCAAAGGCGGGCCGGTAACCGTAACTGACAGGAATGTTGCCCGTTTTTTTATGTCCATAGAAGAAGCGGTGGAGCTGGTATTTAAAGCCTCCTCCTTAATGCAGGACCGCGAGATATTCGTTTTGAAAAATATGGCCATCGTCAGAATTTATGATTTAGCCAAAGCCATGATCGAGCTTTACGCCCCGCGCTTCGGCCATGATCCGAAAAAAATAAAAATTATAATTACCGGCTTAAAGCGGGGCGAGCGGATGCACGAAAAACTTTTAACCAAAGATGAATCCCGCTATGCTTTGGAAAATAAGGATATGGTTATCATCACTCCGGTAATCACTTACGGCCACAACGTTGAGCCAAAATACAAGGACGCGAAAAAATGCCGGGTTGGGGATTATGCCACCGAAGGAAAAAGATGCCTGCCGGTGGAGAAGATAAAGAAGCTTCTCATAAAGGATGAATATAAGCTGAACGGATCGATAAATAATTTTTATTTTTAATTGAAAAAGTGATATTTGTCCGGGATCCCGGAGAAAGATTATTTTGGTAAAATTGGAACTAAAAGTTTATGAAAATATTTTTAATCGGCTGGGACAATTCGGATGAAGCCTATGTCCGGACGGCGGAGAAATTAAAAAACAGCGGCATCGAAATCGTTTATTGGGTTGGCGGCGACAGGGAAGAAGGCTATGAAAATTGCCGGAAGATTTTCCCCGGTACAATTTTTCACCGGCGCCAGGACGCAATGCGGGGCAGGCGGCCCAAGGAGACGGGCGGGAAGAAATTTTTGCCGCCGGGGGAAGATATGATAAGCCGGTTTTATGAAACCGAATCGACGCTCCTCGCGATGAAGAATTTCGAAAAAACGCCCTTGCCGGGACTGGGAAAAAAAAGGCTGTTTCATGAATTTTTGGAATATTGGCATGGCGTCCTGGATGAATTTAGGCCGGATGCGGTAGTTTTCGGAGTTTGGCCTCATACCGGATATAATTACGTTGTCTACCAGATGGCGAAGTATTTAAAGATAAAAACCGTGATGTTTGAATACGCGCGGATTGGCGACCGGCTGCTGCTGATCAATGATTTTACCGAAGGCAGCCGGGAATTAAAAGCCAAGCTGGCCGAAGCGCAAAACCGGGAGATTAAACTCGAAGACTTAAGCGCCGATGTCCGAGAATATTATTTAAACGAGACAAGGGACGGAAAATATGAGCTTCCCCCGGACATGCAGATTTTAAGCGGGAGATTCAGGGGATTGCGCTTAGCCCTTTTAAAAATACAGGCAGTACTTAGAAGCATCGCGGATTTTACCATTCTTAAGAAAATTTTGGAGGCCATAAAAAAGCGAAACAGCAATTTAAAAAAGGAATATGAGAGCCTGCAGAAAGAGCCTGATTTCGAAAAAAAATACATTTACGCCGCTATTCATTATCAGCCCGAATGTTCAACCAGCCCTTTGGGCGGAGTTTTTGTCGATCAGATATTAATGATAAAGATACTGGCGGCGGCGATCCCGGAAAATTGGGAAATTTACGTAAAAGAGCATCCTTACCAGTGGCTCCCCAGCGGGCTGGCCTACTCGGCCTACCGCTATAAAGGGTATTATGAAGAGATGGCCAAAATCGATAAAGTGAGGCTGGTGCCTGCCAAAACAAACTCCAAGGAATTGATTAAAAAATCCCAGGCTGTCGCAACAGTTACCGGGACGGCCGGCTGGGAGGCTTTGATTAATTTAATCCCGGCTATAACTTTTGGCCACGCCTGGTACCGGGACTGTCCGGGAAATTTTCGGGTAAAAAATGTGCAAACGGCTAGAGAAGCATTAGGCAAAATTAATGCCGGGCGCGGGCTTTCCAAAGGTGAAATTATTAGATATTTATTTGCCCTGGATCGGTCAACTTTCCATGCTTACCTCGAAGATGTAGTTAAGCTTCAATCTAAGCTTACTTTGAATGAAAACGCAGAAAATATTTCAAGTTCGTTATTAAAAGAATTGAAAACTTAAAATATAAATTAAAAATGTCTGATAATACAAATTTTATTCGCTCTCCGCACACTGCTAGTGTGCGGATCGTTCAATCATTTATGAATACCGAAATTTTGAAAGATAAAGTGATTTTAATTACCGGCGGAACCGGGTCGTTTGGCCGGGGTTTTGTAGAATTTTTACTCAAGAATTCGGAAGCCAGAAAAATAATTATCTTCAGCCGCGACGAATTGAAGCAGTTTCATATGGAAAACGAATTGCGCGAATATAGCGACCGGCTAAGATTTTTTTTGGGAGACATCCGGGACAAGGACCGGCTCCAGCGCGCTTTCCGGGGGGTGAATATCGTCATCCATGCCGCGGCCTTAAAGCAGGTGCCTACTTTAGAATATAACCCCTTTGAAGCGGTAAAAACCAATATCATCGGCTCGCAAAACGTAATTGAAGCCGCCATTGACCAGGGCGTGGACAAAGCAGTGTTTATTTCTACCGACAAGGCGGCCCAGCCGGCCAATCTTTACGGCTCAACCAAGCACTGCGCGGAAAAACTTTTCGTTAACGCCGGCTCTTACTCCGGCGGGCGTACGACTTTTTCTTCCGTCCGTTACGGCAATGTGATTGGGAGCCGGGGAAGCATAGTCGAAGTATTGATGAAGAACCGGAATTTGGAAAGAGTGAGGGTTACCCACGCAGAAATGACCCGGTTTTGGATTACCCTGGATCAGAGTTTCGGGCTGGTCCTTTTTGCCCTGGAACATATGCGCGGCGGGGAAATTTTTATTCCCAAAATTCCCAGCATGAAATTGATTGATCTTTTTGAGGCATTAGCGCCAAACGCAGTAAAAGAAATAGTCGGCATCCGGCCAGGAGAAAAACTCCATGAAGCGCTAATCACCGCCGAGGAGTCCCGCCATACATTAGAACTCGATAATCATTTTGTGATTCTTCCCGAGTTTAAAAAGACCCCCCATACTGACAGGGTAATCGGTGAGCGCTACGGCCATTTTTTTGAAAAGGGAAAAAAATTGCCTGAAGACTATTGCTACTTAAGTAATAATAATCCCCATGTGCTCACCCCGGAGGAGTTCCGGCAAATCGTTAATGACTTATTCTCAAGCCTATAATATGATTCCTTACGGCCGCCAGTCAATCGATAAAAAGGACATAGAGGCAGTGCTTAGCGTATTAAAATCGGCTTGGCTCACCCAAGGGCCGAAGGTTTTGGAGTTTGAAAAAGCTTTAGCCGAATACTGCGGGGCTAAATTCGCGGTCGCGGTTTCAAACGGAACTTCCGCCCTGCATCTGGCCTATCTGGCCGCCGGCATAAAAAAAGGCGACGAGGTAATTACTACCCCAAACACTTTTGCCGCCACCTCGAATATGATTTTAGCAGTTGGCGCCAAACCGATTTTTTCCGACATCCGCCTGGATACTTATAATATTGACGAAAAAAAAATCGAGAAAGCAGTGAAAAAAAACACCAAGGCGATTGTTCCGGTGCATTTTGCCGGCCAGGCCTGTGAAATGGAAGTGATTAATAAACTGGCTAAAAAGAAAAAGCTAATGGTTATTGAGGATGCCTGCCACGCCCTTGGAGCCAAATATAAAAATAGTAAAATCGGCCGTTGCAAGTTTTCCGATATGGCGGTTTTTAGCTTCCACCCGGTTAAAAATATAACTACCGGCGAAGGCGGAGCGATAATGACCAACAGCGAGGCATTATATAAAAAGCTTGTTTCCCTGCGAAGCCATGGCATTTATAAAGACTCTAAAGGGAAAAACGTTATGGTAGAGCTCGGGTATAACTACCGCATTACCGATTTCCAATGCGCGCTAGGCCTTTCCCAACTAAAGAGGCTGGACCGGATGGTGCGGGAAAGAAGAAAGATTGTTGGATGGTATAAAAAAGAAATGGCCGGAATAGAAGAAATTATATTGCCCAAGGAATTGGCCGGTAATTATTCCGCTTGGCACATTTACGTGATTAGAGTAAAAAATGCCCGGCTGCGGGACAAACTGTCGACCCATCTGAAAAGAAAGGGGATTGGAGCGAATTTTCATTATCCGGCGGTTTATTCGCATCCATATTATAAAAAACTCGGATATAAGAAAAAAGGAATGGCGAATGAAGAAGTTTACCAGAATTCCTGCATTACTCTGCCGTGTTTTGTCGGTTTAACTAGAAAAGATGCGGGTTATGTCGCAAAGACCATTAAAGAATTTCTCCATGAAAAACACTAATATAATTATTGCCGGCTTCGGCTCAATCGGCCAAAGGCACTACAAAAATTTAAAAACCCTGGGCTATAAAAACCTTTGGGTTTATGATCCATACATAAGCCAGCCAGGCAGAGAGGTGAAGCTGTTAAAAAAGTTAGATGAGAAAGAGCTAAAAAGCTTTGATATCGCTTTTATATGCAACCCCAACCAGCTTCATGTTGAAGCGGCATTAGCCTGCGCTAAAGCCGGGTGCCATTTATTTATTGAAAAGCCGTTATCACATAAACTGGAGAATGTAGAAAAATTGGCTAAAATTTGCCAAAAAAACAAATTAGTAAATATGGTTGCCTGCAATATGCGTTTTCATCCGGCCCTGAAATTTATAAAAAAATACCTGGAAGATGGTAAAATCGGCAAAATTCATAGCCTGCAGCTACAGACCGGCTATTTTCTTCCTTTCTGGCGCCCAAATTCCGATTACCGAAAAAATTATGCCGCCAAGAAAAAGACCGGCGGCGGCATAATTTTAGACGGGATTCATAATTTTGATTTATTATTCTGGCTAAACGATTTTAATAGGGTAAAAAAATCCAGTTTAGTGTACGACCGGGTAGGGAGCTTGGAAATTGAGACTGAAGATAATTTTGTGGCCGGTTTTGTATTTCAAAATAAAGTTATGGGGTCCGTAATCGGCGACTATTTGCAGAAGGCTTATTCCTGGACAGCAAAAGTAGTCGGGGAGAAGGGAAACCTCGCTTGGGATTTTAAAGAAAATATAGTCTGGCTCGCTGACGAAAAAGGAAAAAATAAATTATGGTCAATAAAAAATTACGACCCAAACAAGATGTACGCGGAAGAAACAAAATATTTTCTAGACTGCGTTAGATCCAGGAAAAAAACTTTTAATGATATTACACGGGCGGCTGACGTATTAAAATATTGCCTAAAGTGAGTTGTATAAAAAATGTGTACAGACAGTTAGATGGAATTCTCATTTGTTTTTCATCGCGCTGTGCCCGTTTACTACGTTATGAAAGATAAAGTGCTATGCATAATCCAGGCAAGGATGGGGTCAAGCCGCTTGCCGGGAAAGGTGCTTTTGGACCTGGCCGGCGAGCCGGTTTTGGCCCGAATTATTGAAAGGGTGAAAAAGTCCAAGTTAATCGATAAAATAATAATTGCCACGAGCGGAAAAAAAGACGATGATGAAATCGACCGCCTGGGAACAAAGCTCGGCATAGATGTCTTTCGGGGAAGCGAGAACGACGTGCTGGACAGGTATTATCAGGTGGCGAAACATTACGGTTATGGGCACATCGTCCGCGTAACCGGCGACTGCCCATTAATTGATCCGGGAATAATTGACGAAGTTATCAGCTTATACCGCCTGGAAGACGTAGATTACGCGACTAATGTCATACCGCCGACTTACCCGGATGGCTTGGACGCAGAAATTTTTTCTTTCGCGGCTTTGGAAAAGGCCTGGAGGGAGGCCAAGCTCAATTCCGGCCGGGAGCACGTTACGGTTTATATGTGGCAGAACCCCGGCAAATTCAAGCAAGCGCATCTAAATAATAGCGTTGATTTATCGGCCAAGCGCTGGGTCCTCGACAATCCGGAAGATTACGAGGTAATGAAAAGTGTGTATGAAAAATTGTATGCTAATAACCCCGAGTTTAGAATGAAAGATTTGCTTATGTGGTTTGGCCTGCATCCGGAGATTGAAGATTTAAACAAAAAAATCGGACGGAACGAAGGCCTGGCCAAGTCATTAAAAGAGGATAAAATTATAGATAACTAATAATAACCGAATATGAATTTCACGCGCTCAAACCAATTATTAAAAAAGGCGAAAAAATTAATCCCCAACGCCACCCAAACCCTTTCTAAGGGCTATAAGATGTTTACCGAAGGCGAGTTTCCCTTGTTCGTTTCCAAAGCCAAAGGATGCTATATTTGGGACGCTGACGGCAACAAATATATCGACTATACCTGCGCGCTCGCGCCGATAATCCTCGGCTACAGCGTTAACGAGATAAATTCTGCCATCAAAAAACAGCTGGAAAATGGGATTACTTATTCGCTTCCGCATAAGCTGGAAGTAGAATTGGCCGAAAAGCTTATAGAAATTATTCCTTGCGCCGATATGGTGCGTTTCGTGAAGAACGGCGTTGACGCGACTTCGGCGGCGGTGCGCATTGCCCGGGCTTATACCGGAAAAGAAATAGTCTTGCGCGGCGGCTACCACGGCGCCCAAGACTGGTATTTGGCTTCGCAGCCGCCCCAGGATTTAGGCGTGCCGAAAACGATGAAGAAGTTAATCGACATTTTTAAATATAATGACATTAAGGATTTTAAAGCGAAAATAAATAAGCACAAAGGAAAAATTGCCGCCGTCATAATGGAGCCGGTGCCGATGGCTGATCCAAAACCAGGTTATTTGGAAGAAATAAGAAGGATAACCAAAAAAGAGGGAATAGTATTAATTTTTGACGAAATCGTAACCGGCTTCAGAATGTCTTTGGGCGGCGCCCAGGAATACTACGGAGTCATTCCGGATTTGGCTTGTTTTGGCAAAGCCATGGCTAACGGCATGCCCATCTCTTGCGTCGTGGGGAGCCGAAAAATCATGGAAAAAACCGAAGAGGTTTTTGTTTCCACTACCTTTGGCGGCGAAACTTTGTCCATGGCCGCCAGCCTGGCCACCATTGATTTCATTATAAAAAATAAGGTAATAAAACACACCTGGAAGGTCGGCGGAATACTATACCGCGGCCTGGAAGCCCTAATAAAAAAATACGGGATCAAAGCCCATTTAATCGGCCAGGAATTTAAATTCAAATTGATCTTTGACAATCCGGACAAAACAGAATCAACTGCCAAGAAATTATATTTTCTCCAGCAGTCGGCCTACCGCGGCGTGTTCTGGGGCACAGTAATTACTTTTAACTTTAGCCATAAAGAAAAAGACATAAAATTTACTCTGAAAGCAGCCGAGGAAGTGTTTAGGAAAATGAGGGCGTTAAATGATGACGAAAACGAGATAAAAAAATTGGTTAAAGGAAAAATTCCGGTTAACAAATTTTTAAGAGACCAAAGATGAAAGTATCCATATTCCAGCCAACTTATCTGCCCTGGCTCGGATTTTTTAAGGTGATTGATTGGGCCGAAACGTATGTCATTTTAGACCACGTCCAGTTTGAGCATCACTCCTGGCAGCACCGCAATCGGATAAAAGGCCAAAACGGGGCGCTAACTCTAACCGTCCCGATCGTGAGAGAATTCGGACAAAACATAAATAAAGTAAAAATTTGCTATGATAAAAATTGGATAAAAAAGCATTTAGATTCAGTACGGATGAATTATTCCAAGGTACCGTATTTTCAAGATTTTTATCCGCTTTTGGAGAGTTATTATGCCAATCCGCCGGAAAAGCTCATCGACTTGAATCTGCGGATAATAAAAGGGCTGTGCGAATATTTAGGCATTAATACTGAATTTGTCCTTTCATCCGGACTTGGCGCAGGAGATTTAAGAAAAAATGAATTATTAATCGACATTTTAAAAAAAACTCGCGCAGCCGAGTATCTCTATGCGGCCGGAGCGGCCGAGTATATGAACGAGGCGAAGGCCCTATATGAGGCCGCCGGCATAAAGCTCATTCCGCTAGAGTTTGAACATCCGGTCTATAATCAGCCGCACGGCGGGTTTATTTCCCATCTTTCGATAATTGATATAATATTTAATTTGGGGAAAGAAAAAACTATCGAAATAATTAAGGAAATAAAATTATAATATAAAAAATCATATATGGAAATACAAAAATCCCAAGAAGATAATAATGAGGCCAAGAGAAAATTGAATTACTTAAGTTTTATTTATAATGCCACCCACCCCAACCCGGCCGCGGCCAGCCCGCCGCACCAGGTTTATATTGAAATGACCAATGTCTGCAACTTGCGCTGCCTGCATTGCCCGCAAAGCACTATGCGCAGAAGGCCGCAATATATGGATATGGGGCTTTTCGAAAAAGTAGTAAAAGATTTAGCGCCGGGCTTGCCCTTTGTTGACTTGTATATGCAAGGAGAATCACTTCTTCATCCGAAAATTGTTGAAGCCGTAAAGATTTGTGCCGAAAACGGATTAAAGCCCCGGATTACGACCAACGCCACTTTGTTAACCAAAGAGCTGTCAAAAAAATTGATCGGAGCCGGACTAAATAAAATCGAGTTTTCTTTGAGCGGGGTAACCAAAAAGACTTATGAAGAAATGCACCGGGGGGCGATTTATGAAAAAACTTTAAACAACATTTTGGATTTTTTGGAGTTAAACGCCGAAGCCGGCTTTCCGGTTCATACCCGGCCGGTTTTTGTTGAAGAGGAAAAAACCAAGGCCGATAAAGAGCGATATTTATATTTATTTTCTAAGCTGCCTTTAGATGATGTTTACGTGAGCCCTCTAATTAATATGTTTGGCTGGAACAAAGAGATAAATTTAAACCCTTTTAAATCAAAGCCGAGGGAAGAATGGCCGGTCTGCAAATGCCCTTGGCGGCAATTCGGCATAAACGCCGATGGCAGCGTCCGGGCCTGCATTTTTGATTACGATTCGCGCTATCTAATCGGCGACGCCAACGAATCGAATGTCTTAGAACTGTGGAACGGCGAGGCTATGCAGAAATTCAGAAAAACCGTTATCGACCGGCGTTATGAGGATTTTGACAAGCCGGGATTGCCTTTATGCACCGAATGTTCGCAAATTTGGCCAACCGGCGACGATTCGCGGGATACGACCCAGTGGCCGAAAGATTTTGTGAAAGAAATGGAGCACTTTTTTTCGAGCCACGAGCCCCTAATGAAAGCCAAATACGCCAAAACCGGAGAGAAAGAAAAAAAATGGGGATATTTGAAGAATCATCGGGCCCAATGGATGGACGAAGCGCTGGGGAATTGATGTGCGGGAAATCCGATGCCAACGATAATAACGCGTAGAGTTATGCAGGCCGGATTGGCCAGTAAGATTATGAAAAACCTAGTAATTAAAACGCCAAGAGGAGAAAGGATTATCGGCCCGGGCCAACGCGTCTTTATTATTGCCGAAATGTCGGGGAACCATAACCAGTCAATCGATCGCGCTTATGAAATTATTGACGCGGCGGCCGAAGCCGGGGTGGACGCGATAAAACTGCAGACTTATACCGCGGATACCATTACCATCAATTGCGATAATGAATATTTCCGGATTAAAGAAAGCGAACTTTGGTCCGGCCAAACCTTATATGAGCTTTACCAAAAAGCCTATACGCCTTGGGATTGGCAGCCCAAGCTGAAAGATTACGCGGAAAAAAAAGGTTTAATATTTTTTTCTACGCCTTTTGACGAAACCAGCGTGGATTTTTTGGAAAAGATGAATGTCGGACTATATAAAATTGCGTCGCTGGAAATCGTTGACATTCCGCTTTTAAAGAGGGTGGCTAAAACCGGCAAACCGGTGATAATGTCCAGGGGAGCGTCAACTATAGCGGATATTGAACTGGCTTTGAAAACCTTGAAAGAAAACGGATCCGGGCCGGTTGCGGTTTTGCATTGCTTAAGCTCTTATCCGGCCGAATCCGAAACCATGAATTTAAAAACCATCAAAGATATCATGGAGAAGTTTGATGTCGTGAGCGGTTTATCCGATCATTCTTTGGATAGGGAAGTTGATATCGCCTCAATCGCTTTGGGCGCCTCTATAATCGAAAAACATTTTACTCTTTCGCGCGAGGAAGGAGTAGACGCATCCTTCTCGCTTCTGCCGAAAGAAATGAAGGAATTGGTGAAAGCAATTAGAAAAACCGAGGATGCCTTAGGAGAACCATTTTACGGAACAGCAAAAGGCGAAGAAGAAAGCGTTCTTTTCAGAAAATCGCTTTTTGTTGTTTTAGATATTAAGAAGGGGGAGAAGTTTACCAAAGATAATATCCGTTCTATCCGGCCGGGGCAAGGCCTCCATCCTAAATATTATGAAGATATTCTGGGAAAGGCCGCCAAAAATAATTTGGTTAAGGGAACGCCATTATCCTGGGAATTAGTTGAAAAATAATATGAGGGTACTCTTATTCGCTCTAACCGGTTTTGGCAATAAAGTGATTGACGCGTTATTAGCCGAAGACTGTGAACTAAAATATTTGTATACCCGTCCTGAAGCCGGGCCTTTTCCTTTTTATGAAGAAAAAAATATTTCCCAATACGCCGAAGAGTTAGGTATAAAGGCCGTTGATGATTTTAACTGGGAAGACGTAAAAAAAGTGATTAGCGGCTACTCGCCTGAACTTTTGCTGGTTGCGTCTTTTCACCGGGTGATTCCGGAAGAAATTATCAAGCTAGTGCCTTTTTGCGTTAATTTTCACCCTTCTCTTCTTCCTAAATACCGAGGCCCGACGCCGATTGACTGGGTAATTTTCAATAAAGAAAAAAAAACCGGAATAACCGCCCACTGGCTTACTAAAGGGCTGGACGAGGGAGATATCTTAATACAAAACGAGCTTTTAATAGAGGAAGGCGAGACCAAGAATGGCTTATTCGAAAAATTAGCGATTTTAGCGGCCAAAACCAGCCGGCAGACTGTAAGAAAATTAAAAAGCGGGAATACGAGCGCTACGCCCCAAGACGCGTCCCAGGCTACGTATCAGCCTCGTTTTGACGCTAATCAAATAAAATGATCAAACGCGGTTTAAAACTTTGGACAACTAACCAGGGAGAAGTAATATCCGAAGCCAAGGAGTTATTAGACCTTGGCAGGGTTGATTTTTTAGAATTATATTACCATCCCGATTCAAAAGATTGGTCGAGATTTAAAATTTTCCGGGGAAAAATGGTTACAATCCATGCCACCCATTACGACCACGGGTTTGATTTAATGTCGTTAAACGAGGGAATGCTGGAGATCTATAAGGATAAGATTTTGCCCTTGGCCGATTATTTCGAGTCGCCCTATATCATCCTTCACCCAGGCGTGCGCGGCAATAAGGAGAAATTTTCAGCTAACCTGGATAGGCTATACGACCAAAGGCTGATAATTGAGAATATGCCGAAAGTTTCTCTGGACGGGCAGAATTTTTTCGGCTATTCCTTGGATGAGTTAAAGTGGATAAAGGAAGAAAAAGAGATAAATTTTTGCCTGGATATCCCCCACGCGATTGTAAGCGCCAACCGCCAGAATATTGATTATAAGAAATTCATTGATGACTTGGCGCTGGAATTAAAGCCCGCGTATTTTCATATCAGCGGCGTCAATATTAAATCAAAAAAGGACGAGCATTTAAATCTTTGGGAAGCCGATTTTGATTTAGCCTGGGTAAAATCAACCCTGGAAAAAGAGGCGGAAAATAAAGAAGTCTTTTTAGTATTCGAAGTGCCCAAAGTCGGAGCCAGCCTTAAAAATGATTTAAAGAATATTGAGTATTTTAGAGATATTTAGGGCAAAAAAATTATAAAAAAACTTTATTGCGGCAGAAATGTTTAACCCGCGGCCTAGATAGGTCCCGAGCCATTACCGCCCGCCGCGGGATAAGACCGTAGCGATGGTTTTTAGAAGAATGGACAGGTCCAAATAGATGGACTTGTTTTTTATATAGAAGAGATCATATTGGAGTTTTTTTAAGCTATCCTCGTAAGAAGGCGAATGGTATTCGCCGGAAATCTGGTCCCAGCCGGTAACCCCGGGCTTAACCAGCATCCGTTCCCGGTAAAAAGGAATCTTTTTTTCGAGCTCCGAAATTAATTCCGGCCGTTCGGGGCGGGGGCCGACAAAACTCATCTCGCCCCAAAGGATGTTAATCGCCTGGGGAATTTCGTCAATCCGAGTTTTTCGCATGAACCTTCCGAACCGGGTCACCCGCGGGTCGTCAGCTTTGGTAGGCGAGCGGTCATTGCCTTCTTCGATCATGGAACGGAATTTAAGCATTCGGAATTCTTTACCGTTTTTTCCGGCTCTGGGCATCCGGATAAAAACCGGCCCCCGGCTTTCTAGTTTGATGATTATGGCGATTAAAAGCCAAAAAGGAAGAGTGGCGATTAAGATGGCAAGCGCCAGAAGCATGTCATAAGCCCTTTTTTGCCAGTCAAACCAATTTTTTCTGCCTTCGCTTAAATTTTCTAAAAACCACATTTGGCTGATTTCCTCCAGCGGGACTTTGCCGGTAAGCTGTTCGTAAAAATTAGCAAGGCTTACGTATTTAATATTTAAGGGCAGGCAGTCAAAAAGCGCCGCCCGCAGGCCATCGGACTCATAAGGATTGGATGCAAAAATCAAAGTGGAAATTTTGTAATCCAGCGCCGCGCTTTTCAGCTGGGTGATGTCTTTTAAAGAGGGGATGCCGGGCTGTCCCGCGCCTCCGTCGACAATAAATTTTATTTCAAAGCCAAGTTGCGGCCGGGCGGAAAACAGTCCGATTAATTCCTTGGCCTGATTTGATAAGCCGATTAAAGCCAGATTATTTTTCGGCAATTGGGATTTTAAAAGCCAATTATAAATCCGGCGCCAAAGAATAAAGACCAGGACATAGATAACGATAAAAAGAAGGAGATTTCTTTTGGGAGAAATTCCGACGGCCGGCATGGCATAAAAGAATCCGACAGAGAGGAGGGAAGCAATTCCAAGGCTCTGGAACATTTTCCGGTAAAGCTGGGCGCTGTTCACGGCGGCGTATAAGTCATAAAGTCCGGAGATGTAAAAAATCAGCACCCAGCCAAAAAACATAAAGCTAAAAGGGGCGAAGTGGGCTTGCCAGATGTTCTCGGTCGGGAGCGCCAAATACCGCAGACCCAAGGCTAGATACAGGGCCAGATAAAGAAACAGGATGTCGCCGAAAAGGAGGACAAATTTTTTAAAACGAGTATTCATGCCCTTAAATTACCATGTTTTTGGCTAAAAATCAAGGATATTTGGCGCCTGCCAGCCAGGGCTAAAAAGGCGGTCTTTAGCTCTTGACTTATTTCTTAAAATATTTTAAAGTAGAGTGTTTATATCCCAAGAGACTGGGGTGTAATGTGTTCGCTTAAAAAAAGCAAAAATTTAAGGCAAAACCTTTTAGTCCTGCTAAAAATGAATTGAAAAACGGCGGGTCGGATGCTACACTGAATTTATGCCAAAAACAAAAGACGCAACAAATTGGCCCCTGGTGGGCAATGAAAAGGTCGGAAATTTTCTTTTAAAAAGCCTCCTAAAAGGAAGCCTTTCCGGCGCTTATATCTTTTCCGGCCCGGGCGATTTAGGGAAAACCACGGCCGCCAAATTTTTCGCCAAAGTTTTACTTTGCGAAAATGTTTCCAAACCGAATGCCAAACTGCCCTGCGAGATTTGCCCGTCCTGCAAAAAAATGGATATCACCCCCCGCTCCGAGGGCAGGGGAAAATCCGGGCAAGACGGGAGGAAGGGCGAAGTCCGGGAAAAAGAGAAAATCGACCTGTCCGGCCGGCACGGAGATTTGCTTATTATAAAAAAAGATCCGGAGAAAAAGAATATCTCCATCGGGCAAATCCGGGAGTTTATAAGAAGGATGAGCCTTGGGTCATTTTTAGGCAACTACAAAGTAGGAATAATAAAGGACGCGGATTATTTGAGCCAGGAAGCTTCAAACGCCCTTTTGAAAATTTTGGAAGAGCCGAAGAAAAAAGTCGTAATTATTCTTACGGCGGCGGATCTGGATAAAATTTTGCCGACCATAATCTCCCGATGCCAGGTTCTTAATTTTTCTCCGGTGAAAGCCAGCCTGATTCATGACTACCTGATCAAAGAGCGGGGCATCGGAAGAAGCCAGGCGAAAAATCTTTCCCGGCTGTCCTTAGGCCGTCCGGCCTTGGCCTTAAAATTCCTTGAAGGAAAAAATTTTCAGGATGAATATTTGAAAGTCGCCGGTTCGTTTTTAAGAATCTTGCCGGCCGATTTAAACGAACGCCTCCGGGAAGTTGACGGCTGCTTTAAAAAGAAAGAAACCGGCCAAGATTTGGTTAAGTCTGCCGAACGGATTCTCGATATCTGGCAGGGCCTGGCGCGCGATTTGATTTTAGAGGAGCGCGGCTTAAGCGACTTAATCCAGCACGAAGCCTTAATCGACGAAATCCGGGCGGCGAGAAAGCATTTAGACTTATTAAAATTAACAAAACTTCTGGCCCAGATAAAAAGAGGGCGGGAATATATAAACGCTAACGTTAATCCAAAGCTTGTCCTGGAAGAAATCGTTATCAATATTTAATATGAAATTGGAAGCGAGAAAATACAATACAATAATAAAAAGAGGGGCTATGCTTTTGGTATTATCGGGAATGGCAATGTCTCTTTCCGGCTGTTCCGTTGTTTATAATGCCCAAGGGCTTACGCCTGATAATGACGGCGGAGTTTTTAAATCGGCCAACAAAGGCAATACCTGGGCCCAAAAGACCCTTTTTGCCAGCTTAGCCGGCAAAGCCTTAAACATCCGGGGACTTGACGTCAATACCTTGGAAATGGATCCCAGCGACCCTTTGACCCTTTACCTCGGCAGTTTGGAAAACGGCCTTTATTATACTTATGACCAGGGCGAAACTTGGCAGGCTTCAGGCCGGCTAGGTAAAATTAAGGTTAATTCATTAGCCGTTGATCCAAACTCTAAGTGCGTCCTTTACGCCGCCACTCAAAATCAGCTATATAAATCCACTGACTGCGGCCGTTTTTGGGATCAGGCCTATTTTGATAATGACCCGAGCATCCAGGTGAGCTCGGTAGCGGTAAATCCCGGCCAAAGCGCCCAGATTTTTATCGCAACCAGCCGCGGAGAGGTAATTAAGAGTGCTGACGCGGGAAAAACCTGGCGGACCGCCGGCCGGCTGGAAAAGAATATTTTAAAAATCGTTATCAGCCCCCAGAGCCCGAATATTATTTTTGCCGGTACAGCCAGCAACGGCCTTTTCCGGTCAAAGGACTATGGTGAAAGCTGGGAAAACTTAAACAGCCGGTTAAAGGAATTCCAGGACAATAATCAGTTTAGGGACTTGTCTTTTAGCCGTTCCGACTCCGGTACAGTGTTTTTGGCCAATCATTACGGCCTGTTAAAATCAACCGACAATGGCGATAACTGGACTAATATAAAACTGATTACGCCGAAGGAGGCCGCTACCATTAACGCCATCGCCGTTAATCCGGCGAAATCAAGCGAATTATATTACGTCACTAATACTACTTTCTACCACTCGACTGACGGCGGCGAAAACTGGTCTTCAAAAAAACTGCCTGGAAGCCGCATGGGCTGGAAGCTCGTAATTGATCCTGATAATCCGAACACCGTCTATCTGGGAATGAAAAAGAAGTAATGGTATAATGTTAATGGTCGGTTAATAATTAATTATTATGATTATATCCCGGGATATAATCTCATTCGCTTGCCCCGCGAAGACGGGGTTCGCCCATATCAATTATGAACAACCATATCCAGGCCAAGCAAGGCGATCTAAAGAGCGCTATCGAATTTTTCAAAAAGGACATTTCCAACTTAAGGACCGGACGGGCCAACCCCTCAATTTTTGACGCGGTGGTGGTTGAGGCTTACGGGGTAAAAACTCCGATTGCCGGGCTGGCAAGCATTACAATTTCTGACGCTAAAAGCTTGGTCGTTTCCCCTTGGGACAAAAATGTTTTAAAAGATCTGGAGAAAGCCATCGTCGAAGCCAGCCTCGGCGTCGGCGTGGTCAATGAAGGCGACAAAATCCGGGTCAGCATTCCTTTAATGACTGAAGAGAACCGCAAAGACCTGGTTAAGAAATTAAATGAAAAGCAGGAAAAAGCCCGCATCGCCTTAAAAAAAGTCCGGGAAGAAATAAAAGATTCTATTGAAGGGGCGCTGGGTAAAAAGGAAATCTCCGAAGACGAACGCTTTAAATTCGTGGCCGAACTGGATGAGATTGTCCGCGATTATAACGAAGAGATAAAAAAGATTCGGGAAGAAAAAGAAAAAGACATCATGACCATATAAGCCTGCCGCGCCGTTTTTCGCCGGACCGGGCGAGGATCAGCCAATCGCCGCCCTTAGCTAAATAACCCGGCGATTTAATAATCAAAATAAATATGCTATTTACGATAATTATTTTCATTTTAGTATTGAGCGTTCTGGTTTTTGTCCATGAGTTCGGGCACTTTATCGTCGCCCGCCGCTTCGGGGTTAAAGCTGAAGAATTCGGCTTCGGCTTTCCGCCGCGGGGCTGGGGAATCTATAAATCGAAAAGCGGCAAATGGAAACAGGTTTTTGGCAATAAGCCGGTAACCGACGCGGTGGATACGGTTTATTCTTTAAACTGGATTCCCTTGGGAGGCTTCGTAAAAATTAAAGGCGAACTCGGGCCTTCGGACGGTTCGGTTCTAGGGGAAGTCCCGGAATTGGATGGCGGCGAAGACAGTTTTTGGAGCAAAAAAATCTGGCAACGGGTGCTAATCATCTCGGCCGGAGTGATCATGAACGTCATTCTAGCCGCCGTGCTTCTTTCTATCGGTTACGGGATCGGCTTACCCCAGGTTTTGGGAGAAAAATTAAGCTCGGGCGCCGTTGTTACCGGCGAAAAAATCCAGATTGTGGAAATCATGCCCAAGACTCCGGCCGAAGAAGCGGCGCTGCAAGTCGGCGATATTATTTTATCGGTTGAAGGGAATAAATTTACCGTTTACGAAGATTTGCAGGCCTTTGTTAATGAACGGCTGGGAAAACCGCTGAATTACAAAATCCAGCGCGGCGGAGAAATTTTTGACCGGCGGGTTACCCCAAAAATTCTAGGGGAAACCGGAAAGCCGGGTATCGGCGTCGGCATTGCCGAAACCGGTATCGTCAGCTACCCCTGGTACGAAGCGATTTATCAGGGAGCCAGAAGCGCTATCGAATTGATCGGCGTCATCATCATCGCTTTCTACGGCCTGATAAAATCGCTTTTGATGCATGAAGCGGTTTCGGGAAATGTCGCCGGTCCGGTGGGAATCGCGGTATTAACCGGGCAAGTCGCCCGGATGGGATTTGTTTACCTATTGCAGTTTACGGCCCTGCTTTCAATTAATCTGGCGGTCATTAACTTTTTGCCCATTCCAGCTTTGGACGGCGGCCGGGTGCTTTTCCTTATTATTGAGAAAATAAAAGGCAAGCCGGTCAAGAGGGAATTGGAAGCTATAATCCACAATATTGGTTTTGTAATATTGATGCTTTTTGTCCTCTTTATCACTTTCCAGGATGTAGCCGGTTTTAAAGACCAATTTATCCATCTTTGGCAAAGGGTAACGGGACTATAATTTTAAGCTTACTTTAGTCAGAAATGATTGATTTGCGGGTAAGAATGATATAGAATGTATATATGCGGACTATTTATCTACAATTCAGGGAGATAGCCGGGAAATTCAAACGCCGGCCGGTTGTGCATTGGGCTTTGTCCGGAAAAAGCGAAAAAAAAAGGCATTGGCGCACCCTGAATTACTTAAGCTTCCTAAACCGGGTTGACCGGCTGTCAGAAGGGTTAAGGCAGCTTGGGGTTAAGCCGGGCGATCGGGTTGCCCTAATGTGCGAAAACGGACCCGACTGGCTCGCCTCTGATTTAGCTCTAAACCGCCTTGGCGCCGTCAGCGTACCTATTCATACGACTTCAAATAAGCCGCTCATCGAGTATATTTTAAAAGACTCCGGGAGCGGTTTTTTAATTGCTTCCAATACTTGCATAAAAAAGAATTTTGAAGCGATAAAAGAAGCCGCCGAAAAATTGAAAGTGATTGTTGTAAGCCGGGAAGAGGGCTGGAGGGAAGAATTGGGAAAGGAGTTCGCCTATTTTGACGATTTATTAAAAGACGAGGCTCAAGGGGAAATTGCCCGGGAAGAGCTGGCGAGTATCATCTATACTTCCGGCACTACCGGCGAGCCCAAAGGGGTGATGCTTACCAACGAGAATTTGCTTTCCAATATTGAGGCGGCTTTGGAAAAAATAAAAATATTTTCTTCAGACGTATTTTTGTCGATACTGCCGGTTTCGCATGTTTTGGAACGGATGGCCGGAAATTACGTTCCGGTTTTAACCGGCGCGTCGATCGCTTATGCTCCGAGCATCAAAGAGCTGGCGGGGAGCCTGGCCGAGTCTAAACCGACGGTAATAATCGGAGTGCCGAAGATATTTGAAAATAGCTATGAGAAGATAGTTTCCGAAATAGAGAAAAAAAACAAATTTATAAAAAAGTTTTTTTACCGCTCCTTAAAGCGCGATCAGCCGAACTGGGTGAAAATAATCGCCGATAAGCTGATGTACTCAAAAATAAGAAAAAAATTCGGCGGCCGGCTGCGTTTTTCGATTTCCGGCGGGGCGGCTATAAACGAAAGGATAATTAAGTTTTTCGGGAGAATCGGAATTAAGATAATCGAAGGCTACGGGTTGACCGAAACCTCGCCGATAATCGCCATGAATACAGTAAATGATATCCGGGTCGGAACGGTCGGCCGTCCGGCAAGCGGAGTAGAGGTAAAAATCGCCCCGGACAAGGAGATTCTGGTCAAAGGAAAAAACGTGATGAAAGGGTACTGGAATAAAAAAGAATTGACGGACGAAGTGCTTAGCGCCGAAGGCTGGTTTAGAACCGGCGATTTAGGCTTTTTGGACCGCGATAATTTTTTAACAATCATCGGGAGGAAAAAAGAAATCCTCGTAACTTCCAACGGAAAAAATATTTCGCCTGAAAAAGTGGAAGCGATAATAAATCTAAGCCCGATAATTTCCCAGAGCCTGGTAATCGGGCACAAAAAACCTTACCTTGCCTGCTTGGTGGTGGCGGACAAGAAACAGCTTTGTGAAAAATACGGAGAAGGCTGTGATGTTAAAGCGGTGATGGAGAAGGAAATTGACCATATTAACCACCAGCTCATGTCCCACGAAAGGATTAGGAAAATCGAGATGATCGAAAAGCCTTTTACGATTGAAGAAGAGGAATTAACTCCGACCCTTAAGGTGCGCCGAAGCATTATTGAGCATAAATATCATAGATTGATAGAAAGAATTTACAGCTGATTTTCCAGTTAGGACAAAAAGTTCAGGGTCTGTCAATTTTGACCAGACTCTTTTTTTGACCTATGATACTATTACATTAAGAATAGTTTTTTCTTTATAAAAAATAATGAAACTAATCATAAAAAAGAGCCAACTTTCGCTAAATCCTGAACAGTTTTTAAGGCGGGCGGGGTATGGGTTCATTGAAGACCGGAGGCGCGGCCAGCAAAGCTTTGTCCGGCGGTTAGGCAGCGGGTTCTATCCCCGGCTTCACATGTACGTTGAGAGGGAAGGCGACAGTGTGTCCTTTAACCTGCACCTGGACCAAAAGCAGGCCAGCTATTCTGGTTCGCATATGCATAATGCCGAATATGGCGGAGCAATTGTGGCGGGCGAAATGGAACGGATTAAAGGCCTTTTGAGGCAAGAAATGACCGGCGCTCCGGATACAGCCTCGCGATCTGGAACGGAAAATAAAAAAATCGCGTATGATAAGAAGGAAGAGGGGTGGTGGAGGAAAATATTTAATTGAGCATCCATGAGTCCTGGTAAAATGCCGTGGCCTAAACATGATTTATGCAGCCGTCAGATGAAATAAAAGCCAAACTCGATATCGTGGACGTCATCCGCGAATACATCCAGCTTCGTCCGGCCGGGATGAATTTTCGCGCCAATTGCCCGTTTCATAACGAAAAGACGCCTTCCTTTATGGTTTCCTCGGAAAAGCAGATTTGGCATTGCTTCGGGTGCGGAAAAGGCGGCGACGTCTTGTCCTTTGTAATGGAAATGGAAGGGCTTTCATTCGTTGAAACTCTGCGCCAATTAGCGCCCCGGGCCGGAGTGGTTTTAAAAAAAGTCGATTCGCAAATTACCTCCAAAAGAAACCGCATCTTAGACATCCTCGAGCTGTCCGCGAGCTTCTACTATAAAGTTTTAAACGAAAGTCAGGAGGCCCGTCCGGCGTCTTTATATTTAAAGAAAAGGGGGCTTTCCGAGAAAACCATTGCCGAATGGAAAATCGGCTATAGCCCTGATTCCTGGGACCGGGTAATAAACCTTTTGAAAAAAAACGGCTACGACGAAAACGAAATTTTTTTGGCCGGAATGGCGACCCGGAAAGAAAACGGTTCGGGATTTTATGACCGCTTCCGCGGCCGGATAATGTTTCCGATCCGGGATTTTAACGGAAACGTTTTAGGCTTTTCGGCGCGCGTTTCGCCGGAAAAGGAAAAGACCGAAAAAATGGGAAAGTATATTAACAGCCCTCAAACTCTGGTTTACGACAAGTCAAAAGTTCTTTTCGGCTTGGATAAAGCTAAAATGGAAATAAAGAAGGCGAGCCTGGCGGTCGTAGTCGAAGGGCAGATGGATGTTATCACCGCCCACCAGGCCGGATTTTTAAACACCATCGCCTCTTCCGGGACGGCTTTGACCAGCGAGCAAGTAGCGTTATTAAAGAGATATACGGGCAATGTAGCCCTGGGCTTTGACATGGATCAGGCCGGCGAGATGGCGGCCGAGCGGGGAGCCCGCGGGGCGATGGCGGCCGGCATGAATATCTCGGTCGTTTGCGTTCCGCTCGGGAAAGACCCGGATGAGTGCATCCGGCAGGATCCGGCCGAGTGGAAAAAAGCGATTGAAAATACCAAGCCATTAATGCAGTATTTTTTCGACCAGACCTTTTCCAAATTGGATTTGGAGAAAGTCGACCACAAGCGCGAAGCCGCGAGAAAATTACTGGGTATTGTCGGCCGCCTGGGAAACCGGATCGAGGAAGATTTGTGGCTGAAAAAATTAAGCCAAAAAATCGATGTTACGGAAAATATCTTAAAAGAAACCTTAATGAAAATTAAGGCCGGCCGGAGAAAACAGGAAGAAAAAGCGGAGTACCGGCAAAGCGGAACCGCCGGGGCGGGGAATCGGGAGAAAAAGGCGTTTGATAAGAAAACGGCCGATTTAACCTGGGCGGACCGGCTTTCGGAATTATTTCTCGCTCTCCTTTTGAAATTTCCGGGAAACCTTGAATACGCTATCGCCAACATCAGCCCGGACAGTATTGGGGAAACCTTGAAATCTATTTACATTAATCTAATTTTTTATTATAATAACATTGGAAAGGAATTGATATTCGCCACTTCTAAAGCGGAATTGAGCAAATTTTTTTACGAAGATTTTAAAAATTGGCTGAAGAACCAAAAAGAAGGAGAAAAGACGGGCGAATTAGACGATTTAACAGCAAGTTTGGACCATTTATCCCTTTTAGGTGAAAGGGATTATTATAATTTAGAAACCGAAGAAGCGAGAAAAGAAATATTGAAGATTTCACTTGAACTGAAAAGGAGCTATTTTGACAGCCGGCTTAAAGAAATTAAAAAGCTCATAACCGAAGCGGAAATTTCGCCCAAACAAAAGGAAGGAAAAGAGAAAGAAATGCTCGTTTTATTAAACGAATTTAAATCCCTTAACGAAGAAAAAAGGAAAATCGATTAAATAAATGCCAAAAAAGAAAAGAGATAATAAGAAAAAAAATTCAAAGCCCAAGAAGAAGGCTCTGAATAACAAGAAAGCCCAAAAAAAAGGGGGCTCTTTCAGGGCGGTAAAAAATTCCCGGCCGGCTAAAAGGATTATTAAAAAATTCCCGGCCAAAAGGATTAAGCCGAAGGGCAAGAAACCGATTGAAGTTTTGCCGATAAAATATTCCGATCCGGACGAGATGAAGAATGTAATTTATAAGGGGCGGACCCGGGGATTTGTTACTGAAACCGAGCTTTTGCATATTTTTCCCGAAGTAGAAGAATATGTTTTTGATTTTGAAGTCTTTTTGGAAGAGCTCCAAAAAAACGGCATCCGGATTGTTGAGGCGCCGAGAGGATTTTTAAATATCGAACCGAAGAAAACCGAGAAAGAATTGAAAGCCGAAGAAAAATTAAGGGTTGATCTGGCCGGCCTGCATAGCGTTGATTCCATCCAGATGTATTTAAAAGAAATCGGCAAAGTGCCCCTCTTAACTACCGAAGAAGAAATTGAACTGGCGAAGCGGAAGGAAAAAGGGGAGAAGGAAGCCGAGCGGCGCTTAATTGAAGCTAATTTGCGCTTAGTCGTTTCTATCGCGAAAAAGTTTGTCGGCGCTAAAGGGCTTTCGCTTTTAGACCTAATCCAGGAAGGGAATATCGGCCTGTTCCGCGCCGTAGAAAAATTTGAATACCGCAAAGGCTACAAATTTTCAACTTATGCTACCTGGTGGATTCGCCAGGCAATTACCCGGGCATTAGCCGACCAGTCGCGAACCATCCGCATCCCGGTGCATATGGTGGAAACGATCAACCGCTTCCAGCAAGTCGAACGCCAGCTGATTCAGGATCTGGGCCGCGAGCCATTACCGGAGGAAATCGCCGCGGAGATGAGCGAGGAAATCGACAAGGTGCGCCATATTATTAAAATTTCCCAGGATACAGTGTCTTTAGGAACGTCAGTCGGCGAAGATGATGATGATTCTACCCTGGAAGATTTTATCGAAGATGTAAAAAATGTTACACCGGACCGGACCGCCGCTTTGAGTCTTTTAAAAGATTACGTAAAGCAGGTGATCTCTGATTTGTCACCGCGCGAACAAAAAATCTTGGAGATGCGCTTTGGTTTAATTGACGGCGTTACCCATACTTTAGAAGAGGTGGGACAGGAGTTTGACGTTACCCGCGAACGGATCCGCCAAATCGAAGCCAAGGCGCTAGAACGCATCCGCCGCCACGCCCAAATCAAGAAGCTTCAGGATTTTTAAAAATTAAATATTTTTTAAACCAAGAATTTATGCGAAAAAAATACCCCATGCTTTCGCTTCTTTTGGTAACGACAATGTTTACCGCCTATCCTACGGCGGTTTTAGGCGAGGAAGCAGATGACTTATCTTCGTCAGTCGAGGCAACAGCCAGCGACGCTGGCGCGAGCGTCCAGGCGATCAACGGCGCTTCTGGCGAGCCGACCGAAGCAATTGAAACAACCGGCACGATGGTTGAAATCGGCAATACGACGGCCGAGAGCACTACGGTCGTTGTAAGGGTGCCGGACAGCCAGGGCGGAACCACTGACGAAACTTTGGAAATAACTAATTCCACCGGTTTGACTAATGACGCCAGCCAAAAATCCAGTCTGGACGATTGGATTGCCGGCGACCAGCTGAAATTCAAAGCCATTAAAAATAAAAATAGCGGGGAGCTGAAGGCCTCGCAAATAAAAAATTTAGCCGTGAAAAAAGGCTATAAAGGGGTGAATGGCTGGATTAAAGAAGTCCGGTCCGATAAAAATGAAGTGGATATCACTTACGGAAAAGTGATTTACACCTTGGATATAGTCAAAGCCAGAATGGCAGCCGGTTTGAAAAATCCCGCTACGGCCGCTGATCTAAAAGCCGGGGACCGGATCCGCGCCCGCGTAATTGAAGATAATGACGGGAACGGCCTTACCTGGGACGCGAAAACTTTAGTAGTATTAAGGCGCGGCGCGGCTTTGTTTATGAAGGTTTCGCGCTGGGTGGTGCCGGGGAAAATCGTCAGCCTGCCTGAAGACTTATCGGCTAATACCGGAATCGTTACTATTGAAATATTGGATTCCAAATTTTATCAAAAAGGCGACGTCAATAATTTAATTGGAGCGCCCGGCGACAAGCTTGAAGTAAAGGTTGACGCTAATACCCAGCTCCGGAGAAAATTTTTAGGGAAGTCAAAACTCGGAGAATTTTCCGAAGGCGATGCTGTCTTGGTGCTGGGCCGATTAAATGAAACGACCGGCCAGCTGGACGCCAAGATGATAAAAAATAACGCCATCCAGGCCTTGGGCGCCGCTACCCGGGTAGCAATAGTCAAAAGTATAGATACGGCGAAAAATACTTTGACCGCCGCTTACGGAAAGAACGGAAAAGAGTTTACTGTTGCTTTGGAGGCGAACGGAAAAGTTTATGAAAGGACAATGGCCAGCGCCGATAAGACAATCACTGCCAGCCTGAAAGCCATTAATTTTTCCGATTTGGCGGCAGGAAGAAGAATTCGGGTGAGGGGAGTGGCCAACCGAAGGAATGCGGCCATTACCGCAAGGACAATTGTTATGCTTCCGGCCCAGTCAAATTCCGGTTCCGGGCAGTAATTTCGCCCCGCCCGCAGATCTAATATTCGAATCAGGGGGAGGTAAAACCTCCCCCTTTGTTGACAGTTTGGCTAAGATTATTTAATATATAGCTAGTGCCCAAAGGCATTTTTTGTTTACACATCAAAGCAGTTGTGTTAATGAATAACGGCAGGGAAGATGGCAAAATGTAAATAAACAAGAAATTGAATATTCCCGGGTAGCGCATCCGCACCGCAGGTGCGGAGCAGTTGGCTCGGAAAAGTGAAAATTGAATATTCCCGGGTAGCGCTCCGCCAGCCGGCGGAGGTAGCGCAGTTGACTGTATGTATAAGGTTTACGCCATTTACAACCAGAAGAATGATAAATTTTATATCGGACAGACGAGAGATTTGTCATCTAGGTTATACCTGCACAATGATAAGATTTTTAAAGGTTATACGGCAAAATTTGATGGAGGGTGGGAGTTGGTATATAGTGAAAGTTGTCCAAGTAGAGTCAGTGCTTTAAAACGAGAAAAGCAATTAAAAAGTTACAGAGGAAGAGAATTCGTTAAGGATTTAATATATTCCCGGGTAGCGCAGCGGTAGCGCAGTTGACTGTTAATCAATTGGTCGTGGGTTCGAATCCCACCCCGGGAGCAAACAAAAAACAAGGCTAGAAGCAGCCTTGTTTTTTTATCGCTAAGCAGTTTTTTAGCCAGTAGCCGCTTTGCCCTCGTAACTGCAATAGAAATTCTTAACTACTGCGCCGCGTTATAAATTTCCTGCATTTCGGCAATGCCGGCTTTGGAAGTTACGGATTTTGCTTTGGGTGCTTTGATTTTGACCTTATCATATGCGTACGTACAGGTTTGATAAATGGGCATAATAACTTTGCCGGTCAGATAATCAACTTTAACTTGAGTCTTAATCCATTGCTGGGTGTCTTCGCTAATGTATATATTAACGCTGCCTAAATTAGCGCTGGATCCGGCTTCCGAACTTAAGGAGCCGCTGATTAGACTGTCGGTTCCGTCCTGGGTGAGCGCAGCGCTAAAGACTGCAATGCGGGTATTACCGCTTTTTTCCCAGTGGTCAAAAGCCATAGTGCTCTTATTAATGCCAAAAACTATATTATGGCTTTTGGCGCTTTTTAGCATGCCGTCAGTCGTACTTTTATCCTGGAAAACCTTCCAGACTTTGCCGGTTTTGTCATTGGAATAAAATAGGGATTTTCCAATAACTGTAGCTTTTAGGTACTTGGTGCCGACGCTTACAGTTGTTTTTTCCAAGTTTGCTGAAATTTTGTTTGGCAGTTCAAGTGAGTCAATTTCCCTGGCTTTAAAAACCGGTATGGCCTGGTTCAATAAGTCTAGCTGGGTCTGTTCATCAGCGGTCAAAGTTTCAGCGGCCGCCGCCTGGCGGGCCGTAGTAGTGCAGTCGCTTGACCAATTAGCCGCCGCCGATGTTTTTTGCCAGGAAGAATTGGTGAAATTGGCGGCGGGCTGGATGTTTAAGTACCACGAGGTGTCGAGTTTAGCGGCATTGTATTTAACCGCCTTGCCCAAAACTCCTTTGGTAACTACTAATTGATAGCCTTCTTTTAAGGTAACAGAAGCGCCTTTCGCCGGTTTTATGGTTAGCGAGCCTTTAATCAGCGTCAAGGTGGTAGTATCTTTTGTTTCATTGACGATAAATTGCGTGCCGCGGATTGATACAACCGCGTTTCCGCCGTTGACCCTGACTTTGTACCGGCCGTTTATAGCGGTCTTTTCCAAGAAGCGGAAAACTCCGTTGACCGTCTGCCAAGTGTATTGGTCGATATATTTGATAGCCGAACCGGCTTTGAGAAATATGCTCTGATCCGGCTTAACAATGCTAGTTGGCTGGTTAGCCGGGGCAGTAAAAGTTTTGCCGGGCTTAAGGTCAGAAGCGCTTATGGATTGGGGAATAACGGAAGTCGGATTGATTGGAGTGGGAGTAATCGGAGTGGGGGAGATTGGAGTCGGGCTGATCGGAGTGGGGGAGATGGTGGAAGGGGTAGTTATTAGTTGTTTTTGCTGTTCCGCGTAAGTATTTTCCAGGGCGATTATTCCGGTCCAGACCTGGTTTAATCTTTCAATGGCGCGGACATTATAGGCTCTTTTGAGCGAGTCGGCGGCGTCATAGTCAAGGCCTTTGATTTGTTCAACCACTGAATTGTAATCGGCCCGGTTAGTCACTATGCTTGCGTCGTAGAGCGCTTTGGCTTGGTCATAAATACTAGTGCCGTACAATCTATTCACTTCCGTGTCTACTTGCGCATCCAAAGCAGTCCCTTGCACCTGGGTATCGTAAGTAGTGCCGGACGGAGTTATTGTCCCTTTAGAAGAAGGGATGAAAGTCGAGCTTGATTGGCCCGAAGACCCTGAAGACGATCCGGATGAACCTGATGATCCAGGGACGTCTGGGATGCACATATCATAGCCCGAGGCCTGGGTGCCGCCCGAAAACGTATGGCTTCCGGCCGGGCAGGTTATTAACGCGAAAGCAAAGTTAGAGGCGGCTAAAGTAGCAACCAAAACAATACTTAGAATATAAGAAGCTGTTTTCATAAATTTAAAAATTTTTCTATAGATAATATTTTTGGCCTTCGACCTTTGTTTTGGCCAGATAGATAAAGATCAGCTTAATTATATCTTATTTTCCTGCTGATTTCTACTGGGGGCCGACAAACTCCGCTAAATTACATTCTTCGTCCCAAGCCGCGAGTGAAAATAAAACACCTTACTAAAGGGGCATTTTTTTGATATAATTTAACAAAGCTGATTATTAACTGCCAAAATTATGACTAAACAATTAAATGTAATCATTACAGTTGTAATCGTTCTGGCTCTTGCCTCTGTTGGGTATATTATTTTTAAAAGTAAAACCGCCCCTAGCGGTTTCCAAAAATTAACTAACCTGACGCCTGATAATTCGACAACTGGAAATAAGGATGGTGGCTACCGCGAAGCGCACGGCTGTATCGGTTCGGCCGGCTACACTTGGTGCGAGGCCAAGCAAAAATGCTTAAGGGTATTTGAAGAGTTCTGCTCCGACTCGGTGGCGGCACTCGCCGATTCAATCAAGAAAGAATCGGGCGTCGGTCTCGCGTACGCCGGGGAGAAAACTTTTAATTGGATTGTCGGGCAAAACAGCGCAACCGCTAACGCTGAAATTTCCGGGATTAGCTATGCGGTTTCGGGAGTGAAGATGGCTGATTTTAGTAAAATTGAAAAGTATCTTAACGACACTTGCGAATCGGATAATAATAATCAAGCCGACGGGGCAGAAGGAGGACGGCGCGGATATTATATTGGCCACATGGCTTGCGATTTGAATTTTCTTCATGCCCAATTGAAAAACAATGCCGACGCCCCAAGCGAGCCGGTTGGCGATAACTTAAACGTGAGTCTGAACTGCGGTTATTTCAATAAGAATAATAATTCAAGATAGAGTAAGACAATCTATTGATTTACGTTTAACGCCTTTTTCTATTAATAAAATTTGGCTTGGGTAATAATTAGATTTTATTTTCTTATCAGGAAACCCCGTACGAAAAAAGCCATCCCGATTAGGATGGCTTTTTTCGTACGGAGAGGAAGCTATTAGCACGTAATATTTTTTATCACAATCAAAGGTAAAAATTTACCTTAGAGATTACCAAACTTAAAAAGTTTGGCGCGAGGCAATATATTTATCTGCACCCGTCTTAAAATCCCTTTATAAAATTTCTTGGCACATATTGTCTCTATTAATATATACGTAAAACATAAAGTTTTGTTACATAGATTTTCTAAAAAAGCATAAGCGAAAGCTAATGTTTTTTGCGGCGTCTTTATGATTAATGACGCGGTTTAATGCCACTTGATTAATTCAATTTTATAAGAAAATCTATGCTTCAGATGACCAAAATTGATATTGCGGTCTTAAAAAAGGCCTATGAAGGTTAATAAGCTAGAGTTAGTAAATAATGTTTCTCGCGAAATGAGTTTTAGCGCGTCGCGCCCGAATAGGCGATGGCCCTAACAATATCCCAGGCTAAAGATGACGAGGGATTGTGCCCATAGATTGATTTAAAGGTTTTAATGGCGGCTTTTTCCGAATTAGTATTTCTCGCCGTTGGCCTCAAGCCGTACGCGATTATAGAGACGGCGGCGTTGTCATGCCCATTATTCATGTTAGCCTCGCGGTTATAAACTTTCTTAAATTCTTTTTTCGCCGATTCCAGGGCAGAAGAGCTCGCGGCACCGGGCCAGCGGCCATTGGCTATTTTTATCGCATCCTGCCATTCGGCTTCAGTGGCCGGCAGTTTGCCAAAAGCTTTTTTGTAAGAGCTGATTACGCCGGCCCGTTCGCCTTCCCCTAATATTTTAGTGGTCTCGGTTCCATAGGCGATAAATCTAGTGATGAGGCTGGAGGCGGTTTCGCTATTAGCCGCGCCGGCAACTAAAGCCTTTACGTAGGCGGTATTTATTTTTCCTTCCAGGGTTAAGTCTTTAGTAATTCCGGCGCCGGACAAAATATTTGACGCTTCAGCCAGAATTTTTCCCAGCTGGACCGAGGCCGCGGTTTCTTTTTCTGAAAGGACAGCCTGATTACTATTGGTATTGCCGGTATCGGTGCTGGTATTAGTGTTACTATTAGTATTGGCTTGAGGGCTGGGGACAGTGTTGGTTACTTGGATGGTGGCACAGTTACTCGATCCTGAACCGGCGCAAACGGTAATGTTCGTAGTTCCGGCCACCGTTCCGCCGGTTATAATCAAGGTACCGCCGTTATTACTTAAGCTGGCTTGGACTACGGAGCTGGTATTTGAAGTAATAACATTGCTGGCCGTACTGGTCGCGCCGTTGATAATTATCACCTGCTTTTCGCCGGAAGCAATTCCAATGCTGGTTTTACTGAAAGAAAGCTTGGTCGAAGCGGCCGAGATATTAACGTAGAAGCTGGCGCAGGTGGTGGAAACCGAAGCCGAACAAACGGTAATTTGGGTAGAGCCGACAGCCACGCCGGTGACTGCAACGACACTGCCGTTAATTATGGCGGTGGCTTTTTCCGGATGGGTATTGCCGGAGATGACATAACCAGTGCCGGTGCCGCCGGAAACCGTTACGTTGGAAGTATCGGTGGCGGCCACAGCCACAACGTTTTGGCTAAAGGAAAGGGTGACGGCTGACGGGGTAGTGGTGTTGGCGTTAGTGGTAATATTTAAATTGCCGCATAAGTTATTGGTAGTGGCCGAGCAGACAACAATGACGGCCGTCCCGGTATTGGATCCGCCGGTAACCGTTATAGTATTGCCGGACATTACGGCCGAGACGACGCCGGAATTGGAATTGGAGGAAATGAAATAATTATTGTCCGGCCCGCCGGAAACCGAGATGCTTTGGTTCAGCCCCGGTATCAGGTTAAGGTTGTTTTGGCTAAAAGAGATTTTATTATTGGATTCGCCTAAATTGGTGATATTCAAGCTGGCGCAATTAGAGTCATCATTAGCCGCGCAGACTTCGATGGCCGTTGTTCCGGCCGTGCGGGTGGCGTAGAGAGAAATAATGTCCGAGGTGCCGGCAATACTGGCGTTAACCGAAGCGGAATTGGTATTGGCTTTAATCCTGAAGCCGTTGTTGCCGCCGCCGAAAATCGTTATGGTTTTCGAATCAGCGTAGTTCATAACAATGTTATTCAGGTTAAAAGAAACCTGGGTCTGGCCGACGCCGCCTACGTTGACCGCCAGCGATTGGCATCCGGCGTTAGTAGCGCAAAGTATTACTGTCCCGGCGCCCTCGGCCAGGCCGGTGATAGTCGCCTGACTGCCGGAGATGGCAGTGCCGATGTTGGCGGTTGAGCTATTTGCCGCCAAGATCAGGGAGTTTGACCCGCTGACTGTTACGCTTTGGCCTACCGCCGCCTGGACGCTGGATTTTTCCAGAACAAGGGTAGAGGCATAGGCCGGCCAGAGAGAAGTCGCGGACTGCATACCGTTAATCGAGACATAAACCGGGGAGCCGGCCGGGATGGCGTAAGCCCCGGAACTTATTGTATTAGTAAGGGCGCCGCTTGCGTCCGTGGCGCCGAAGAGGAAGCTGGTTACGGTTGAAGCGCCGGGCGGCAAGAATGACAGCTGGACATTAACCTCCGGATCGCCGGTAACGCTCACCCGGACCGCGTCGCCAGAGGTGTTGGAGAGTGAAAGGGTCGCCGGCCGGGCGGCATTGGCAGGAGAGATAAAACCCAGCGAACCCATCAGGGCCGCCATCAAAAGGCAGGAGATTGATTGCTTTTTCATAATAGTAGCAGGCGCGTAAATTCAAGCAGGCTTAAATATACGCGCGAAAAGTAATTATTATTGATATTTTCATTATACCACTTCTCTAAAATACTGGGCAATATGATATACTGGGCTTATGGAGTATGATGTTGTAGTAATCGGCGGAGGGGCGGCCGGAATGATGGCCGCCGGACGGGCCGGGGAGCTAGGCGCCCGGGTGCTTTTAGCTGAAAAAAATAAGGATTTGGGGATAAAACTTTTAACTACCGGAAACGGCCGGTGCAATTTTACCAATAAAAAGCATGGGCCAAAAGAATTTACGCGCCGGTTTGGAAAAAACGGAAAGTTTTTATTTTCCGCCCTGCATCAATTCGGCACCGACGATGCGGTTAATTTTTTTGAAAGACATGGCGTTAAGGCCAAAGTAGAAGATGAAGGCAAGGTATTTCCGGTTAGCGACAAGGCCGGGGATATTTTAAACGCCCTAATCGCATATCTGAAGCGGGGAAAGGTAGTAGTTAAAACCGGAGTGGAAGTGAAAAAAATTAATAAAGAGGACAGTAGTATTAAAAAAATAGTACTGGCTGACGGGTCTGAAATCGCGGCTCGCAACTATGTGCTCTCGACCGGCGGCAAATCCTGCCCAAAAACCGGATCAACCGGCGACGGCTATAAGTGGGCAAGAGAGCTCGGGCACACTATTATTGAACCTAAGCCGGCACTGACATCAATCGTACTAAAAGACCGATATATAAAGAGCCTCCAGGGTTTAAGTTTTAGCAAGGTAAAAATAAGCGTCTTTAAACAAAACAAAAAATTACATTCTATCTCCGGCGATATTCTTTTTACCAATAACGGGCTAAGCGGGCCGGCAATCATGAACATAAGCCGGGAAATCGCCCGGGAAGACACGCGTGATATTTCCCTTAAGATAGATTTTTTCCCTGACCAGGAATTTTCTAATTTTGACCGTTGCCTGCAGGAGAGCTTTAATAAAGAGCCGAATAAATTATTAAAAAATATCCTGCCAAGCCTTATACCGCCGAGGCTGGTTGACGCGATACTTAAGCTGGCCGGAATTAACCCGCAAAAGAAAGCCAACGAAGTAACCAAAGACGAAAGAAAAAAGCTCGCCCATTTATTAAAAGAGCTAAACCTGTCAGTCAGTAGCCTGTCCGGCTTTGACCGGGCCTATATAACTTCGGGCGGCGTTTCACTGGCCGAAATAGATCCTGGCACAATGCGCTCTAAAATAATCAAGAACTTGTACTTTGCCGGAGAGATTCTAGATTTAGATGGCCCGACCGGCGGCTACAACCTGCAAGCGGCCTGGACCACCGGCTTTGTTGCCGGATCAAAAGCGGTAAAATCACAACAGCAGAACTCTATGCGAAAACGGAGAATAGAATGATTAATATATGAGTAAGCTTTAAACAATTGTTAATATTCAGCGCCTGTGGCATTGATCCATCGGTATTGATTTTACGTTTAATATAAGCTAAGCTCATCTAACGCACTTTTTAAACGCCGCTTTTAGGCTTGGGCATATAGTCGAGGGCATTTTGGCTTTTTTGTCTCGGTACAGCAAAGGAGGAAGGATTATGGTACAGAATGAATTTGCATCGTACTTATTTGCTGGCATGGTGATCGCGGCCTTAATAATTGGCTGCGTTGTCTACCGACAAAAGAAAATCGCGGCCGGCCGCAAGAGGCTCAAGGAAAATTACCGAAGCCAGCTGGAGAGCCGGATAGAAAAGACAATCGCGTTAATCAGCGGCTGGACTATTCGGTGTCACGGGGTTAATGAATGGAGTTATTTGGAGGGCTCCCTTAAGCATTACCGCGAGAACGAGTTCGGGAGAATAGAATGCGGAAAGAAAGACGTTTCCGATTACATTCGCTCAAGATTCTCCTTTTCCAGGTGGCTAATTGAGGTCAAAGAGCACTATGAGATATCGTCCAAGACCTTAATTGCTAAGCATCCGGATTTTCAGATTGTTGAGGTCAGGGCGCTGTTTTTTGAGGCCGAAGGGTATATTGACAGCTTTGAAGTGGGCACTCCAGAAGAATTTGTCATAGCCATGGAGAAGCTGCCGCCGCCGTTCAAGGCCATTGACCTATTCCTTCTTGACCCGGAAAAGCCGATTCTCGATGCCTGGACGGCCGACCAACCGGCTGACGCTGATCCGGAAGATGTACAAAAAATCGGACTGGTGGCCAATGCCGGCTAACTGCCTGGCGGTGACAGCCTGGCAAGATCCTGTACACAAAGACCCTTAGCGTTTACGCGTTAAGGGCCTTTTCATTATGCCCGACGGACGTCTCGGTAGAATTAGTTTCGGGTTTACGAAAGCTAATGCCAGGTGTTGCGTCTTAATTTGTATGGTCAATAACTAATTCAAATAGATTTAATTACAAACTTATGAACAAAATGAATCCAGTAGTGCATTTCGAGATGCCGGCGGAAGATAAAAAGCGCATGGCGGATTTTTACAGCAAAGTTTTTGGCTGGAAAACCGAAATACTCGGCCCGGAGATGGGGGAGTATGTAGTCGTTACTACGACCGAAACCGACGAGAAGAAAATGGTTAAAAAGCCCGGGGCGATTAACGGCGGATTTTACGAAAAAACCGCTGATATGGGCGAGATGCACCCGTCCGTCGTTATCGCGGTGGACGACATAAACGAAAGCATAAAAAAGGTAAAGGCGGCCGGCGGCAAAGTGCTCGGCGGGATGGCAAAGTCCGGCGAACCGGATGATATTCCCGGCGTCGGGCTCTACGTTTCCATTATCGACACCGAAGGCAATCGGGTCGGCATGCTCCAGCCTAAAGGCATGTAAGATATTAATTTATTTGATATAGGACTTACGCGCCTAAGTCCTGTGATAACCTTATGATGTGGAATTACGGGTACAATCCAATGTATTGGGGAGGGTTTGGATCAATTTTTATGATAATATTGTGGGGGCTAATAATAGTCGGCATTGTTTTTCTTATCAAATGGTCGTTAGACCAATCCGGGCGTTCGCCCACGCATCGCGGCCACGCTCCGCTTGATATCCTAAAAGAGCGCTATGCCAAAGGCGAAATAGACAAGAAGGAGTTTGAGGAGAAGAAGAAAGATTTGGTTTAAATGACGGATGACTGGAATATTGATAGGCTTTGCCGAAGAGGGCTTCAATCATGAAAAACGCCTCATCTTTGGGGCGGTTTTTTAATGGCGATTATTTTGGTATAATATACTCATGCATAAGGATAACTTCATTAAGCTGGCCATCGCCGTTGTCATCGCCGAAGCAGCCGGAATCATCGGATCATTTTTTACCGCTCCGTCCATTCCATCCTGGTACGCTACACTTCCCAAGCCGGCCTTTAACCCGCCGGCTTGGATTTTTGCTCCGGTCTGGACCGCGCTTTTTGCCTTAATGGGCATCGCGGCCTTTCTAATTTGGAAAAAAGGCTTAAAGCGCAAGGATGTCAAAATCGCTTTGGCCATATTCATCGGCCAGCTCGTCCTAAACGCTCTTTGGTCATTTATTTTTTTCGGCCTCCATAATCCCAAGGGGGCCTTTTTCGAGCTGATTGTCTTGTGGCTCGCCATCCTCGCCACTATCATCTCCTTCTATAGGATTTCCAAATCGGCCGCCTGGCTTTTACTCCCTTATATCCTTTGGGTCAGTTTCGCCGGATATCTAAACTATTCAATTTGGCAGTTAGCCGCCAAAGCACCGGAACAAGTTAACTGCACTATGGAAGCCAGGCTTTGCCCGGACGGGTCAGCGGTCGGCCGCATCGGACCCAATTGCGAATTTGTGCCTTGCCCGGAAACTAATGCCGCCCTATCCTTGCCCAAAGGTTATTCCCTTGATTCCTATAAAATAGAGAAAGTTTTAGATATGGCCTGCGTAAAAAATACCGACTGCTTCACGTCGGGAGAATATATACTCCAATCGCGCTGTCCCTTTACTTCGCTTTGCCTCGAAAATAAATGTACGGTCGTTTGTCCGGCCCAAACCGATCTGTCCTGGCCGGAAGCCGAAGCCAAGATTAATAACTGCGAAGCTGAAAGACTCTCCCAAAACCATGACCGCCAGGTAACTCTTTTCCTAAAAGACCGCCGCCGGCTAAAAACCGTAGAGCCGACCCTGGATTTAATCATCAGCCTGTACCAGTCCGTCCAATCCAAATGCGGCAAAATTCCGATCGCGACGGAATAAAAAAACTCCTTATTCAAGCTATAAAATCGCATCTTCAATCAGGGTGGTTTTATATTAGCTTTTGATAGCATTTAGAAAGATTGCTAAAGTTCGCAATCTTTTTGTTTGACTCAAGGGAAATAATTTGTCAAACTTAAGCCAGGTCTAAATAATATCAAAAAAATGCTGGTAAAAAATAACAATTACGCATTTATTGATAGTCAAAATCTTAACTTAGGGATAAGGGATTTGGGCTGGAGGCTGGATTATAAAAAATTCAGGATTTACCTTAAGGAAAAATACGGCGTTGATAAAGCTTATCTATTTATTGGATTTTTGATTGAAAATCAAAATTTATACCGATCTTTGCAGGAATATGGCTATATTCTAATATTTAAAACTGTGATGAAGGATTGCGATGGCAAAGCTAAAGGAAATGTTGATGCTAATTTGGTCTTACAAGCTATGATAGATTTTAATAAATATAAAAAAGCCGTTCTAGTGACCAGTGATGGAGATTTTTATTGTTTGGCTGATTATTTATATAAAAATAATAAGCTTGAAATTGTTATTAGTCCTAATCAGGGCAAGTGTTCAGTATTGCTTCGCAAATCAGCCAAGGAAAAGATTGTATTCATGAATAATTTAGAGAGTAAATTCTCCTATATAAAGAAAAAGCACCGCTTAAGGACGGAACCTTAAGAGGTGCTTTTTCATAGTGATTCTAAATATAGGATAGCACAAAGTCCATTAAATTTCAATGAAATTTCCGCCATTTTTCTGCAAAGTTTCGATAAATAATAAAAATATAGCTAATATTAGTTAAATATATATAAAATAAAAATGAGGACTTAGGCCGGAAAAGGATACTATATGGTTATGAACAAATCACATTTCAGCTTAGCTTTTGATGAAAAAATTGCAAGTAATTATAAAAACGCATCGCAAAAAGTGCGGGTTTTAACGGAACAATGGGTTGATAATTCTATTTTTTGTCCGAATTGCGGAAATTTCAGTATTGATAAATATCCAAACAATCAGCCTGTCGCCGATTTTTACTGCTTAAATTGCCGTGAGGAATATGAATTAAAAAGTAAACAAAATACAATTGGCACAAAAATTGTTGACGGCGCATACCGCACAATGATTGAACGGCTCACGAGCAGTAATAACCCAAATTTTTTCCTGCTAAATTATGATCTAGCGAATCTTGAAGTTGTAAATTTTTTGGTTATTCCTAAGCATTTTTTTGTCCCGGAAATAATAGAAAAGAGAAAGCCGCTTGCATTAACAGCTCGACGTGCAGGCTGGGTCGGTTGCAATATTATTCTTAGAAATATTCCACAAACCGGCAAGATATTTTTTGTTCGCGATAAAGTGATAGAGCCGAAAGAGAAAGTGCTGACTGATTGGAAGAAGACCTTGTTTTTAAGAGAAGAAAAAGAAATATCGGCAAAAGGCTGGTTGCTTGATGTTATGCGATGTGTTGATAAACTCGGTAAAAAAGAATTTACACTTGACGAAGTATATGCTTTTGAAAACGAATTGAGCCGATTGCATCCGGAAAACAGGCATATCAAGGATAAAATTCGCCAGCAATTGCAGTTGTTAAGAGATAAGGATTATTTGCATTTCTTAGGGCGAGGTAAATATAAAGTTATATGAAGCTAAAGGATTTTATCAAAAAATTAAAGACAATAGAGAAAACGCAGGGCGGGAATTGCGAAGTAATTATGGCAGATAATATTCCGGTAGTAAGCCCTATTTTTTCTGAAAGTTATCAGAGCAAGAAAAAGGTTGTCATAACCGACAGGTAGTTATTGACTAATGCCGAGATAAGGAATAAAATATACGGGTAAAACATATGCGGATTACCCGACAAAACCAGAATAATTCATAAACCCTATGGCCGGCTTTTTTGCCGGTTTTTTGCTAAAAAACAGTTACGTTGATGCTTGTCGTAGCGCAAAACTATGAAATTGCGTTACCTTGGTTTATTGTTTAGTGTTCTTTTAATCACCGGCTGTGTTGATGCCAATCTTCCTCAAAGCCAAGCTCCAGTCGATCAGAAAACAATAGCCCCTATTGAGCAAACGGTAGTAACTCCTGAAAAGACTGAAGTAGAGAAGAATGTCGAGAGTCCAAAAGTCGAAACAAAAAAAGAAACTCCAGCCGAGGTCCCGCTTTCAAATGATAATACTTATATTAATTCCGCTGGCAATGAAGTCCATTCTCCGGCTTACGCTCCGTCGATTCCTGCTGGCGCGTCCGCTCAATGTAATGACGGAACCTATAGCTTTAGCCAATCCAGGCGCGGAACCTGCTCGCATCATGGCGGGGTAGCCGAGTGGTATTAATATAAAAATATATGCCCAAAAAAGAAAATAAATTTCATTTTACCCAAGTTTTTAAACTAAATATCAAAGAAAAAAATTTAGATTTTTTTGATGTGAATTTAAAATTTGATACGCCACTATTTATTGATCCGTTTTTATTAAAAAACAGCCGAGTGAAAGATGAAAGAAAGTTATTTGATAGATTTGGAATTTTTTTTAATCATGCAATAAAGCAATTACATAAATATAATTTTGAAAATGAAATTGAGAAAGAATATTTTTTAAATTATATAACGTTTGGAGAATGTAAATCTCTTTATCTGGGTTATACAGCAAGCTCTAATAAAGGAAAAGGGCCTGGAAAAAGTTTTGCAAAAGATCTTTTTAATTTTTTTATCGATACTTCATTAAGAAAAGTATTAGAAGATCAAGAGTTATACCCGTTAAATAAAATGAATCCATTAGTGTTGTCTTTGTTAGCCAAAAACATTGGACCCGATTCAATTAGTGATTTATCAGGTTCCTTGGTCTTAGATTATCTAATATCTTATACTCAATTTATATGTAAAAAATATAAAATACCACGCAAGGAACTCCCAGTGCCTAAGCATTTTAATTTCACGAAAAAGGAATGGATGGATGGTTATGCCTTGTTACCTGAAAATCCCTTCAATAAGCAAAGTATTATCCTGGTTCCAAAGAGATTGTTGAGAGGTTATGACATAATTTTTGATCGTAATATTGCATTAAACTTACAGCAGGCACTTGAATTAGACCCTGTTTTAAAATTTAAATTTTCTGAATTTATAGAAAAGAATGTAACCGATATTAAACCCGAAGAAATACATTTTATTTTAAAACAAAATTTACATTTAATAAAAGATATAATAAATAAACTAGAAATAAATAATCCAGGAGAATATGATTTTGTCAAGGATCCTTATAAATTACTTGCGATAAAAAACTATTACTACAAGTTTGATAAAAAATTTAAGCTTGATAATTGTGAGTCATTAATAAGATTTTTTTTAGAATTTTTAGATTTTTTTCAGAAATATATTCTGCACCATGGAGGATGGAAAGAATTATGGATTAAAGTTAATGGAGTTTTTAAGAAAGAATGCAATGAAGATGCTGTGGGTCGATTATTCTATGCTATGGGGTTAAGCTGGTTTAGGAATAATAATGAAATTATGTTTCTAAATGAGGTAAGTAGAGGTGATGGATTCGTTGATTTCTTTATAGCCTATAAAGAGTGTAATGTAGTAATTGAATTAAAAAAACTAAGCAATTCTCAGCCGACTGGAAAGACAAAGGAGCCCGCCTATCTTCACGGTTGTATTAAGCAGTTGCCAGAATATGCTATTCAGCATAACTCAAAGTTTGCGGTATATATAACAATTCAACATCAAAAATCTATTGAAAAGGGTAAGGCGAATCACGATTATAGAATTAATGAGATTGAAAAAACTATAGAACAAGTCGAAAAATATTTAAAAAAAGAAATTAAAAATTTTGAGTGCTTACACTGTGTGGAATGCACCCCAAAATTCGGACACCTATTTCCACATAAAGCGGCAATGGTTTAAAATAGAATCAATAAGGATTTAAATTAATCATTGCCAACAATATGGCTAAACGAATTAGCCAGGAGGTAAAG